>CAXTVG010000117.1:0-6528 GCA_964247505.1 uncultured Acidobacteriaceae bacterium | reverse complement strand
AGCCCGATCCCGAGGTACACCAGCGCGATCAGCCGCATGACGGCATGGATCCGGTTATCGGTACTGTCCAGGATTACAGGTACATCGAAGCGGATATTCTGCCGCGAAACCACGTAGCTGATCGAGCCGTACACTTTGGCGCGAAACTGCTCCCGCACCAGGATGGCAATCCGATTCACGGGCTGCTGGTTTACTGCAAGTAGCAGATCACCCTGCTTGATGCCGGCACGCTCTCCCGCTGAGTTCGCGGGAACCCGCTCGGCACGCAGCACCCCATGCGACTCGACCCACCAGATGCCATCGGTCGGGGGCTGAAACCGCTGCTCCTGCCGAAAGTTCAGGATCGCCAGCAGCACGGAAGCCGCAGTGCACACTGCGAGCAGCACCGCCAAAACCCGGATTTGAAGAGCGCGCTCCATGCCGTCCAGAATCACCCGCCGGCGACCTCTATCTCTAGTTACTAAGCACGTCTATGGCCAAATTCGACCCGGTTTGTTGCCCGGCTTGCCTGCGAGCCTGGCGCTGCTCTCCCGCAATCACTCGAACGTGGAGTGTACAAGTTATGGTACCTGCCTACAAAAAACTATAACTCCCCGTTCCGAATCATTGCCCAGAACCCCGCCGCAAGCGCCGACCCGCACGATCAGCCGAGGCGCCGCAGATACGCTCGCGCAGCCACGATCTGCGGAAAGCGCTCCTCTTCCTCCTGAAACTCGCGCGGATGAACGCACCTGCGTCCTCTGCGCACGGTGACCGGATGCTTTAGGTGCAGCATTTCGTGGTAAAGAAGGTATTCGATCGCGTAGCGGGGGGTATCGGCGCGGTCGAATATGCGGCTTACCATGATGGTGTTGTGGGCGGGATCGTAGTGGCCCAGCAGACGGCGCGCGCTGTGCTCGCTCCAGGTCAGCACCGGCCGGCCCAGCAGCCCGTGAAAGAAGCGCGCATTGAGCGACTCAAATACCTCGTCCAAGTCCCACCGCTCGCCTTTCGCGCTGATGACCCGCTTGCGCCCGCGCAGTTGCCGGATGCGCTCGGTTTGGCGCACGACCGGCTCGCTCAGCGTGTAGCGGCGATACCGGGCAGAATGCGAGATCTCCACCGGCTTGCGATAAAGCTTCGCCAGCAGAATATGAGCGATGGCCCGCAAAACCGGCTCCGGCGCGCTTTCTAATAGGTCGGAAAGGCGCACACGCAGTTCGCCTTCGCGCAGCCGGATGGTCGTGTTCAGGCTGGTGAAGCGGTAAAACCTGGCTTGCACGGGAGGAATGGGCGCTCGCGGACGGAGCACCCGGTATTCTTCAGCAAAGATTTGGTTCAGGAGTGCTTCCACCAAGCGTGAGCCTAGCACAAAGGGTGAAGGGTGAAGGGGTGAGGGTGAAGAGGTCAGATTTCAATTGAGTTTTCAAGGGTTCCGGTTGGCATCATTTCGTTCTACCCTCTACCCTCTACCCTCCACGCTCCACCCTGCCTTCTAGTACTGCCCCTTTTGCGCGTTCTCTCCCTTAAGCGCGAACAGCAGCACGGAGCGACCGGTGACAGCGTAGCTTTCCCCGGTCTTACAAACGGCCTCCGGATCGTTTTCCTCGCGGTTCGTGTCCACCAGCAGCGCCCACTCCTCGCCGCCGTACGACTCGGGCAGCGTGAAGTTCACGAGGTCGGTGTGGCCGTTGATCACCATCAGCATGGTCGCATCGCCCCCGCGCTTTACGATGCCCGTCGGCTGCGCGCGCCCGTCCATCAACATCCCGAAGCACCGCATGTTCGAGTCGCCCCAGTGCTGGTCCTCCATCTCCTTGCCGTTCGCGTTGATCCAGGTCAGGTCCTTGATCTCGAGCTGCTCGTTGTACGCGCCAGTATAGAACCGGTTGCGCCGCAGGATAGGGAAGCGGTGCCGCAGCGCGGTCAGTTTTTTCACAAACTCGACCAGGTGCTTGCCCTTATCTTCCAGTTCCCAATTCAGCCACGCGATCTCGTCATCCTGGCAGTAGGCGTTGTTGTTGCCGCCCTGGGTCCGGCCGAACTCATCGCCGGCCAGCAGCATGGGCGTACCCTGCGAAAGCAGCAGCGTCGCCAGCATGTTGCGCATCTGGCGCTGGCGCAGCTCGTTGATCGCTGGGTCGTCGGTCGGGCCTTCCACGCCGTAGTTCCCGGAATGGTTGTTGTCGCTGCCGTCCTTATTGTCCTCCCCATTTGCCTCGTTGTGCTTTTCGCTGTACGTGACCAGGTCATTAAGGGTGAACCCATCGTGCGCCGTGATGAAGTTCACCGACGACCAAGGCTTGCGCCCGTGGCAGTTGAACAGATTGCCCGACCCGCACAGCCGCTCGGTCAGCGCCGTAGCCGGTGCTTCCTCGTTCCAGAACTCGCGCACCGTGTCCCGGAACTTGTCGTTCCACTCCCCCCAGCCCGGCGGAAACCCGCCCACCTGGTAGCCGCCCGGCCCGCAGTCCCAGGGCTCGGCGATGAGCTTCGTCCCGGCCAGGGTTGGGTCCTGCGAGCAAGCCTTCAAAAAGCCGCTGCGATTATCGAACCCGTTCGGCTCCCGCGCCAGAATCGTGCCCAGGTCAAAGCGGAACCCGTCCACATTCGCCTCGGTCACCCAGTAGCGCAGCGAGTCCATGACCATCTGCAGCACCCGCGGATGGCTCACGTTCACCGTGTTCCCCGTGCCCGTTTCGTTGATATAGTAGCGCGGCTGGTCCGGCATCAGGCGGTAGTAGCTCGCATTGTCGATGCCCTTAAAACTCAGCGTCGGCCCTCGCTCGTTGCCCTCGGCGGTGTGGTTGTAGACCACGTCGAGGATGATCTCGAGCCCCGCCTCGTGATACCGCGCCACCATCTCCTTGAACTCCTTCAGGGTGTCGGGCCGGTCGGAGGCATAGCGGGTCGCGGGCGCGAAAAACGCGATGGTGTCGTAGCCCCAATAGTTCTTGAGCCCCTTTTCCGTCAGGTTGCCGGAGTCGACGAACTTGAAAATCGGCAGCAGCTCGACCGAAGTCACGCCGAGCGACTTGATGTAGTCAATCACCGTCTTTTCGGCCATGCCGGCATAGGTGCCGCGCAGGTGCTCGGGGACGTCGCCGCGCTGCTTGGTAAAGCCCTTGACGTGCGCTTCGTAGAAAATCGTGTCTTCCCAGGGCACGTGCTTGCGATCGCGCTCGCCGGAAAAGTCAAAGTTCGGGTCGATCACGATGCACTTGGGCATGAACGGCGCAGAATCCCGCTCATCGAAGGTCAGGTCGTCGCCCGATTCCATGTTGTAGCCGAAGATCTCCGGCCCCCAAACCACCTCGCCGATGTGCGCGTAGGCATATGGGTCCATCAGCAGCTTGTTCGGGTTAAAGCGATGGCCCTTTTCCGGCTCATACGGCCCGTGCACCCGGTAGCCGTAGCGCTGCCCCGGCCCCAGCAGCGGCACGTACCCGTGCCAGATCTCATTCGTGTGCTCGGGCAGCGTCAGCCGCTGCTCTTCTTCCTTGCCGTCCAATGAAAACAGGCAAAGCTCCACCTTGGTCGCATTTGCTGAGAAAATGGCGAAGTTGACGCCTTTGCCGTCCCAGTGTGCACCACGCGGGAAGGAGTTGCCTTCTAGAACCTCATACTTAGCCGCTGCCGTTTCCACTGCCGCCGATTCCGCCGTTGCTGTCCCTGCTGTCATGTTCACCTTACTTTGGCGGGGCAGACTGCTGCTGCCGCTCGCGCTTTCTTTCGTTTTCCCGCTCAGATGCAGAATAACGCGCTCGCTCGCCCGGCTCGGAGAATGAGAGAATAAATGAGTTTGGCCCCGTAGCTCAGGTGGATAGAGCGACGGTTTCCTAAACCGCAGGTCGCAAGTTCGAATCTTGCCGGGGCCACCAAAAGTTTTGCCCACGCGGCCGCGCCGCTGGGTGTCATGCGTGTGCGAAAGCATTTGGGAAGGCGGTGCAACTCCGCCACTGCCCCGCAACTGTGAGGCGCAGCTGTTCCTTTCGCGGCAACTGGAAAGCCACTGCGGGCGATGCCCGTCGGGAAGGCTGCCGCGAAGGGCAAGCGCCAAGTCAGGAGACCGGTTCCACACGCCCAACCGCAACCGCTTCTGTTCCGAGGGGAACAGGGAAGGCTTTCATCTTGATTACTCCTGACAGTTCTCCGTGCGTCGGCGTACGGCTTTTTCGCTCGCGCACAGCTTTGGCTCTGCTGGCCTCGCTCGCCCCGGCCCTGCCGCTCCATGCGGTCGCCGTCCATGGCGTAGTCGTTGACCCGCTTAACCAGCCCATCCCCGGCGCGGTCGTTGCACTCATCGACAATGGCAAGATCATCATTACCGCGCGCACCCAGTATGACGGCAGTTACGCACTGAGTACGGCCACCGCGGGCCGCTTTTACGTGCTCGCCACTGGGCAGAACTTCCGCCAGCTCGCGACCGACAGCTTCTACGGCGAGCCGCTCGGAAGCGTGGAGCGCAACGTCACGCTCGAGCCGAACACTCTGCGCGAGTCGATCGTGGTGACCGCGACCGGAACGCCGCTGCCCCAGGCGCAGGTCAGCGCGTCGATGACGGAGCTGCCGCGCACCGATTTTGAAAACCTGCAAAACGTCACGGACGCGCTGCGGCTGGTACCCGGCTTTACGCTCGCGTCCAGCGGGCAGCGCGGCGGCGTGACGTCGCTGTTTATCCGGGGCGGCAACTCCGACGCGAACAAAGTCCTTCTCGATGGTATGCCGATCGAAGACATCGGCGGCACCTTTGACTTTGCGCGTGTGTCCACAACCGGCATAGCAAGCGCGGAAGCCTACCGCGGGCCGGACAGTGTGGTCTATGGCACGGACGCCGGCGCGGGCGTGGTTGCATTCTCCACGCCGCGCGGGTCAACCCCGTTTCCGTCGTTTTTCTACGAAGGTGACGGCGGCAACTTCGGCACGTACCGCAACCAGGCGCAAGCCGGCGGGACCCGCAACAAGTTGGACTACTACGGCGCGTTTGGCGACTTCGGCACCGCCAACTCGGTCGCGGGCGATAAGTACCATAACGTCACCTCCGCCGCGAACCTGGGCTACGCGCTTTCCACCGCGACCAGCCTTCGCGTGACTGCGCGCAACTCGGACTCCGCCGTGGGCTCGCCGGGCCAGTACCAGTTCACCCGCACCCCCACGGACCAGAAACAGGGCGACCAGGACCTGTACCTGAGCGGCACGGTCGACCATACGTTTTCCGGCAGCTGGCTGGGCGAGGTCGAGTATGGCCTGGCGCGTAAACGCGAGCGCTTCCAGCAGTTTGGGCCTACGGGCACGCTCGATCCGGCAACCGGCAACTACCTCGGTCAGACTGTTTCCGTAACCGGCGCGAACGGCTATACCGCAACCGGGCAGGCCGTGACCGGCTACGCCGGCGCGGACAGCTACACGAGCGACCTGGCCTCGAACCGCGACTCGCTCCACGCCCAAACCAGCTATGCGTTTACGCCGCACCTGCTCGGGATTGCCGGTTTCTGGTTTACCGACGAGCGCGGGCTGTACTTCGGGCAGGGCCTCGAACGCACCAATTATGACTACACCCTCGCCTTCCAGGGCGACTTCGGGAACCGCTTCTTCTACACGCTCGGGGGCGGGGTCGAAAAAAACGGGCTCTACGGCACGGTCGGCGCGCCGCACCTGGGGGCGTCCTATTACCTGGTGCAGCCGGGCGCGGGGCTGCTCCGCGGCACGCGGCTCAATTTCAACTTCAGCAAGGGGTACAAAGAGCCGACGCTCGGCCAGCAGACCGGATCGCTGTACGCGTTTCTGCTCGCGAACGGCGGTTCGACCGTGATCAACCAGTACCCGGTCCGCCCCATCGGCGCTGCGCTCACCCGCTCCTACGATGGAGGATTTGAGCAAAGTATTGCGAATGAGCGTGTTCTGCTCAAGGTCACGTACTTTCATAACGAGTTCGGCAACCAGATCGAGAGCGTCGGGCCCGGCGCGGTCCCGCAGTTGCTGCCCCAGCTCACCGCGGCGCAGCAGGCTTCACTCGAAGCGTATCTGCAAGCCAACGGTGCCTACGGCATCGACCTGAACTCGCTCTCCTTCCGTGCGCAGGGAGCGGAGTCTGAGGTAGAGTTCAGCCCACGCGCGCACATTTTCCTGCGCGGCGGCTACACCTACCTCGACGCCAAAGTGCAGCGGTCGTTTTCCTCCGACGCGCTCAACCCCGAGCAGAACACGAATCCTGCGTTCCCCGGCATTCTGATCGGCAACTACTCGCCGCTCGTGGGCGCGCGGCCCTTCCGCCGGCCGCCGCACACCGGCTTCGTTTCGGCTACCTATACGGGCAAGAAATTCAGCGGCGTAGCTTCAACCGCCTTTGCCGGTCGCGCCGATGACTCCACCGCGCTCGGCGGGTCGGACGCAAACTTCGGCAACTCGCTCCTGCTCCCCAACCGCGATCTCGACTACGGCTACGCCAGCCTGAACGCCGGGGTTAACTATCAGGTAAGCCCCCGCGTCGGCGTCTATACCCAGCTCGATAACCTCTTGAGCCAGCAGCACACAAGCCCTATCGGCTAC
>CAXTVG010000116.1:0-6532 GCA_964247505.1 uncultured Acidobacteriaceae bacterium | reverse complement strand
GGTCACTTTTCACTGCAAATCGACAATACCGCCCACCTTGGCGGCTTTCTGGCCGGTCTGCTGTTGGCCGTCCCGCTGGTGCCGCGCGTTGGCGCGCCGCGTGAGCTGTTTCAAAGAAGGCGCAACCTGGCGGTGCTGGGCGAGGCGCTTCTGCTCGTGCTGCTCTGCGTAGCTGTCCGGTCGTTTTTTCTTCCTGCTATCCAGGGCGTTTAACGCGCGAACAGCGCTGGATGCGGAGCAAGTGGCCTTTCGTTCACAAAAGGCCACATAGCAACCATGTGGGCAGCCTGGGCGCTTATGCCATAGCAGGGGCTGTTGCCGTGGCGAACTTTTTCACCATAGCGATGAGCAGCTTTTTGTCACTGTCATTGAGGGCGGAAGAATAGCGGCGGATTTGGGTGAGAAAGCGCAGCTCATCGTCGCTGACTTTTTGCGCGGGAACTTCCCGTGGGCTTGCGGCGTCGGCGAAAAAGTGTGCAAGCGGCAGGTCCAGCGCCCCCGCGATCTTGGTCAGTGTTTCAAGCGAGGGAATGGTGTGCCCATTCTCCACTCGCGACAGATAACAGCGCAGGAGCCCGGTTCGTTTTTCAATGTCGCCCTGCGAAAGCCCGCGCTGAAGGCGGAAATCTCGGATCGTTTCCCCAATTTTCATTCTGGTCTTAATTTCACTCGCTTCCGTCGACTCAAAGCGCAGCGGGCTGCGTTCTGGTGACTGTAGAGTTAACACCGAAGCCGATGCCTAGTCGATAAAAAAATGCAGGTCCTGTGTTGTGTTGAAAACGGACAGCGCGAACCGGGGTGTGTCTTTTGGAGTTCTGGGCTTAAGCTTTTCGTTAGCGGGAAACAGGCGCCTTCTTTACTTGGCAAATATTCAGACAGGGCAAATAGCCAGGCGCGGCTCAAACCCGGCGCCGGCTTCTCGGGATTTGGCCCGAAAGTATCGGATCGTAAAAAACCTGCGGCGTCCGCCTCGCCGGCGCGCATCTATAACTGTCCGGACGCTGCGTTATCGGGGCATCAGGCTAAGGACCCGTGGTGAGTGCCTTTAATGGAGAGCGACATGGAAGCCGGGGGTAGACAGTATCTGGAAAGAACGGTTTTGTGGTTCAAGGGTGTCCCGCAGCTCAGCTCGGTGCTGTTCGCTGAAGTCCTGCGAACACACACGCTGTCGTTCGGCGCGGCCGTCGCTTTCTTCTTTCTGCTTTCGCTTGTGCCCCTGCTCATGGTGGCCTCCGCATCGCTGAGCGCGCTGCCGATCCCCCACCTTTGGGACCAGCTGATCGCCCTGCTGGCTGAGGTGGTCCCGCCCGACGCGATGGTGCTTGTCCGGTCGGTGATCGCGTCCGTGATCACGGCGCACCCCGCGCGGATTCTTTCTATCGGCATTCTGACCTATTTATGGTCGACCACCGGCGCCTTTTCATCTCTGATTGAAGCCCTCAATATCGCATACGACGTGAAGCAGGAACGGCCCTGGTGGCGCGACCGGCTCCAGGCGCTGCTGCTTACCTTCAGTTGCGGCGCGTTGAGCATTGTGCTGCTGATCTTCCTGATCGCCGGACCGGCAGTGATACAGTTTCTTTCGCGGATGTTTCCCGTTCCTGAAATCGTCACAGAGATCTGGCCGCCGCTGCGCATCGCGTTGATCATCTCCACGTTTGTAACGATCGTCATGATCCTCTACACGCTCGGGCCAAACCGCAAAGTGGCTTTCAAGTCGGCGCTGCCGGGGGCGGCATTCTCCGTGATCGTCTGGCTGGCGGCATCGGCCGGACTGGGTTTCTATGTAGGGCATTTTTCCAACTACAACGCGACCTACGGGTCGCTCGGGGCCATTATCATCCTGATGCTGTGGTTCTACCTTACCTTTGTTGTTTTTCTGGTGGGGGCGGAGCTGAACGCGGAGCTTTGGAAGCGCGCGCACGGCATTCCCGCGGGTGCCCCACAATCACGAGCCGGCAGCGAGCCGGCGGCCCGGCTCGCCGCGCAGCCGCGGCCCACCGACGCAGCCTAGCGCATGCTGAGGCCGCCATTGACGTCCAGCGTGTGGCCGGTGATATAGGCCGCCCCAGGCGAGCATAGGAAAGCGACAGCCTGCGCCACCTCGGCGCCGGTTCCCGGGCGGCCCAACGGAACATGCTCGAGCATCGCCGCTTTTTGGGCGTCGTTGAGGACTTCGGTCATGGCTGTTTCGATGTAGCCGGGAGCCACCGCATTGACGGTAATCGCGCGGGAAGCGACTTCGCGGGCGAGCGATTTGGTAAAGCCGAGCAGGGCGGCCTTGCTGGTTGCGTAGTTCACCTGGCCGGCTTGCCCGGTTTGCCCAACCACGCTCGCGATGTTCACGATACGGCCCCAGCGCGCCTTGACCATCGCCGGGAGCACAGCCTGAGTAAGCAGGAAAGCACCGGTGAGATTGGTCCCAAGCACGTCGTCCCAGTCCGGGCGCTTCATGCGCATCAGCAAGCCATCGCGGGTGATGCCGGCGTTGTTGACCAGGATGTCGACCGTGCCGTGGGCCGCGAGAATCGCCTTGGCGGTTTCTTTGATCGAGCTTTCCTGGCTGATGTCGAGCGCGTAAGGGTGGGCTTCGTCTCCCGCTTCTGCAATTTCGCGGGCGACAATGGCAAGATTGTCCATGTTGCGCGCGGCCAGGGCGATGCGTGCGCCTTGGGCGGCGAGGGCCAGGGCCACAGCGCGGCCGATGCCCTGGGAGGCCCCGGTGACGAGGGCGGTCTTGTCGGTGAGCGGACGGGTGATCGGTTCTGGCAAGGGAGGCTCGACTTTCTTGGGAACTGTGCTTGGGCGTTGGTCAGCGCGGATATTCAAAACAGATCGGCTTGGATGCCGGTTCAAGCGAAGCGACAGCGCTGCCGGCCGGTTGCGGTTGGGTCGCGCGGACCGGGGCTGCATAGCGCGTGGCTCGCTCCAGCGCCCAGACATACACCATGAGCTCGCGCGAGTAGTGAAGAACGGGTGCGCGGTCGGGCAGGGTAAAGCCATGGGCGGCGGGCAGGTCGTTTTGCTCGAACTCGGCTTCGGCGCGTTCAAGCGGCCAGGGCAGGTGGTGGATGTCGCCGCGTAAAAGCTGGCCGCCGCCGCCGGCTGTGAAAAGCGAGTAGCGGGCGGTGAGAAAGTGCTCAAGCGGGCCTTGTGCCATCGCGCCCAGGCCGCGATACCGGGCTTGAAAGCGGGCTGGGTGAGGGGCGAGCAGGCGCCGGCTGCGGTAGCGGACCTCACGGGACCGGCCTGGTTCGGACCCGTAGGAAAGGCCCATTTGGGCCCAGAAATAGGGCAGGTGGAACACGGACCGGGCGATGGCGACGGCCAGTGGATTGCTCGCGTCGAGCGAGTAAAAATAAACGCCAGTGCGGTTGGAGCCGCGCTCCCGGACGTAGGTGCGCAGGTTGAGCTCAGGAAAGGCGCGGGCGCCGGGGACGCTGGGGAGGCCATGGATCCGGATGCGGTCCATGCCGAAAGGAACCACGCCCAGCCAGGCCTGGCCGTCGAAGGTATCCGCGACGAGGCCGGACGGCAGGGTGGGCTCGACGGCCGAGGCGGGAATGGGCCAGTGCGCGAACAGGAGATCGTTCCAGCGCTGCTGCATGGCCCATGGACGCTGGGGCAGGGGCGTGGGCCGGTGCGCGGTGGTGCGCAGGACCACGGCGGGGTCGGTGGACTGGCCCGTTTCGGCTGCCGGTTCGGTTTCGGGACTCATGCGCCTTCTATTTTCTCTCACTTGCGCCGCCGGGGCTCGCGGGGAAGTATGCTCAAAGCGAAATGAATGTTACCGGTGAGCAAAAAGCGCGCTTGATGGAGGGAACCGAGGTGTACGCCGTGCACGGGGCCGACCCGGAAGTGCTGGCGTATGCGATGGCGAAGTACTCCCGCTCCGCGCTTTCCTTAAAGGAATCGTTGAAGGAAATCAGCGCGCAGCGGGCCGAGCAGTTCCTGAACACCTTCTATTTTCAGTACGGGCACAGGTCCATTGCGGACTTGGCGCACCTGGCGTTCGCGGTAGAGCGGTTGTCGTTGCTGGCGGCTATTGTGCTGGTGGATGAGCAGCGCTGGGATGGGCAGGAGCGCTCAACCCGGTATCAGGACTTTGAAAAAAGTGGCTGGTATACGCCCCCGTTCGCAGAAGAGGTGGACCGGACAGCCTATACCGGCGCTGTGGAAAAACTATTTGCGAGCTATCGGACGGTTTCGGATGGAGTGTTTGCAGAACTGCGGGAGAGCGTGGCGCGTCCGGAGGCGATGAAACCCGATGCGTTCGACCGGACTCTGCGGGCGCGGGCATTCGATGTGGCGCGATACTTGCTGCCGCTGGCGGCGAATACCTCGCTGGGCCAGATCGTGAACGCGCGGACGCGGGAAGGGCAGGTGTCGCGGGTGCGGGGCTCGCCGCTCGGGGAGGTTCGCGCGCTGGGGGAAGCATTGCGGGCGGCGGCAGATGGGGCTGCCTGGGTTCCCGGGGGCGGCAAGGGCCCGCGGGTTGCGCCGACGCTGTTGAAGTACGCGACGCCGAACCGGTATGCGATCGAGACGCGGGCGCTGATGGCGGAAGCCGCGGCCGCGGTGATGGGCGACGCGCCAATCGCGCCCGCGCCCCTAGTTGACGTCGTCGATGACGCGGATGCTCTGGAAGTGGACCTGGCGGCAAGCCTTTTGTATCCGGCCTGCCACTATGGATACCGGCAGTTGCGGGACCATGTTGCCGCTTTACCGGAAGCGCGGCGGGACGAATTGATCGATCTGGGATTCCGCGAGCGGGGGCGGCATGACGAGCTGCTGCGGGAGTTTGCCGCCGGGCAGCGATTTCGCTTCGACATTCTGATGGACCTGGGCGGGTTCCGGGACATGCACCGGCACCGCCGCTGTGTGCAGCTGCTGCAACGCTTCACCGGGCAGCACGGGTGGGAAGCGCCGGAGGGGCTTGGGGCGACGGAGCCGGTGTTTGCGGCAGCTATGGAAGGGGTGGCAGCTGTTCGGGAAGGTCTTCGGGCTCCCACGCCCGCTGCCCGCACCGGAAGCGCGCCGGAGTGGGCGATCCCCCCCAAGCATGAAGCTGGACAGTATTTGCTGCCGCTGGCGACGCGGACCCGCGCGCTGTTCCGGATGGACTTTGCCGAGGCACTTTATATCGCGGAACTGCGGTCGGCACCGCAGGGGCACATTTCCTACCGGCGCGTGGCCTGGGAGATGTACCGGGCGGTGGCCGCGCGGCATCCGGGGCTGGCCCGCCACTTCCGGGTGACAGACGTGAACGTTCCAGTGGACCTGCTCCAACGCTGATGCGCAAGCAAAATCTGTGTCCAGGACGTGACTTTGGTGTTTGCATTTTCTTCGCCTCCTTGGCGTTCTGAATGCTAATCTATGCATAGCCTTTTGTGCCGGTTTAGGACACCTACGGTGGCTGGCGGGGCTCAAGATTTGGGGGAACAGAAGCGTGGCGGAAGATCGGGCTAGGGCAATCGAAGCGGCACTTTCTCAGTTGGACAAGCAGTTTGGCAAAGGCTCGGTTATGCGTTTAGGGAGCCGGGACAAGCTGGAAATCTCTGCGATTTCGACCGGCTCCATCTCGTTCGACGCGGCGCTCGGCATCGGCGGGTTTCCACGCGGGCGGGTGATCGAGATTTTCGGACCGGAGTCGTCCGGCAAAACGACAATCACGCTGCAGGTGATCGCGGAAGCGCAAAAACTGGGTGGATTGGCGGCGTTTGTAGACGCCGAGCATGCGCTGGACCCGATTTATGCCAAGAAGCTGGGCGTGGACACGGACAATTTGCTTGTTTCGCAGCCGGACTACGGCGAGCAGGCGCTCGAAATCGTGGAAGCGCTGGTGCGCTCGAACGCCGTGGACGTGCTGGTGGTCGATTCCGTCGCAGCGCTGGTGCCGAAGGCCGAGCTTGAAGGCGAAATGGGCGACTCGCACATGGGCTTGCAAGCGCGGCTGATGTCGCAGGCGCTCCGGAAGCTGACCGGGACGGTGTCGAAGTCGCGGACGTGTCTAATCTTTATCAACCAGATCCGCGAAAAGATCGGCGTGATGTTCGGCAACCCGGAGACCACAACAGGCGGCAAGGCCCTCAAGTTCTACTCCTCGGTGCGCATCGACATCCGCCGGATCGCGGCGGTCAAGGAAGGCGACCAGGTCGTGGGTTCGCGGACCAAGGTCAAGATCGTGAAGAACAAGGTCGCGCCACCCTTCCGCGAGGCAGAGTTTGACATTCTGTACGGCGAAGGCATTTCACGCGAGGGCGATGTGCTGGACCTGGCGGTCACCCACAATGTCGTCGACAAGTCGGGTGCCTGGTACAGCTATTCGGGCGAGCGGATTGGGCAGGGCCGCGAGAACGTGCGGCAGTTCCTCAAGGACAATAAGGAAGTTTTCGGGCGGATCGATGCAGCCGTACGGTCGAAGCTTGGAATCGCCGGGGCTGCTGGGGCCGCGCCGATTCCGGCGGTGCCGGTGGATGGCGCGGTGCTGGCGCAGGAAGCCGTGCGGCCGGGCAAGCGGGTGTAGGCCTCT
>CAXTVG010000115.1:0-6550 GCA_964247505.1 uncultured Acidobacteriaceae bacterium | reverse complement strand
TCCTCGCCCCGCCCGCCCTAAATGACTTCCGGTGCCAGCGATACTATTTTCAGAAACTTTTTCTCGCGAAGCTCGCGCGCTACCGGTCCAAACACACGGGTACCGACAGGCTCTCCCGCCTCGTTGATCAGCACACCGGCATTGGAATCGAAGCGAATGTAGGTTCCGTCCTTGCGCCGCACTTCCTTGCGCGTCCGCACTATGACCGCTTTGACTACTTTGCCCTTTTTTACCTGTCCATCCGGCGAGCTTTCCTTAACCGCCGCCGTGACTACATCCCCCAGGGATGCAATCTTACCCGTGCCCCCGCCTAAAGGAAGGATCACCTGGAGCTTGCGGGCGCCCGAGTTATCGGCAACCTCGAGCATGGTTCTCATCTGCACTGCCATTTCCGAACCCTCCGGCTTTCGCCTGTACTCGTACTTACTGCGCCGCCCGTCCGGCGGTTGCACGCGCGGCTTCTTCGGCCTGCGCGAGCGCGGACCGCCGCACGATCTCTTCCAATTGCCAGCGCTTCAGTTTAGACAAGGGCCGGGTTTCCCGGATCCTGACCACATCGCCGACTCGCGCTGAGTTCTGTTCGTCGTGCGCATAGAATTTTTTGCTGGTCCGCATGACGCGCTTATATTTCGGGTGCGCCTTGGCCATTTCGACCTTGACCACGATGGTTTTGGCCATCTTCGTCGAGACTACGGCACCAACCTTTTCGTTGCGCCGGGACTCGCGCGCTTCTTCACCCGCGGCCCCCGCCTGCTTTTCCGCTGCTTCCGCCATCGCTAGCTCGCTTCCCCAGTGCCGGCCTGTTTGCGTTTCGTCTTGATTGCCGCTGCGGTACCCGCGCCCGCGGAGGCACCGCGGATAGCGAGCGTGCGCTCGCGCTCCACAGTCTTGAAGCGTGCCACATCTTTCCTAAGCGATCGCAGATTTTTCACGCCCTCGGTCTGGCCCAGCTTCATTTGAAAGCGAATGCGAAACAATTGCTCCGCCGTACGGCGGATTTGCTCGCGCAACTCGGCTTCACCAAGCTCGCGCACCTTTGTGCTGTCCATTGTCGTCTCTTCCCGGGACGCCGGCTCTTGTGCTCTGCCTTCCAGCAGATTCGCACCGGGTCTCCCGTTCTTATGCTGCTCTGCTTAAGCAGAGCAGGCAGCGCTCCCACCCAACTTAGTTATCCTACCCGATTTATCCAGAAGATGCCACTTACTTCGCAGGCGCTGCCGCTTTCACGTCATGACGCTGGACGAAGCGCACCTTCAGCGGCAGCTTGTTCGCGGCGAGCCGCATTGCTTCTGCGGCAACTTCCGGTGCGACCCCCTCCATTTCGAAGAGCATCTTGCCGGGGCGGATCACTGCGGACCAATGATCGGGGGCACCCTTCCCTTTGCCCATACGGGTTTCAGCCGGCTTCTTGGTAATCGGCTTGTCGGGGAACAGCCGCAGCCAGATCTTGCCTCCCCGCTTAATAAACCGGGTCATGGCTATGCGACTTGCTTCAATTTGACGATCGGTGATGTAGCCGCATTCCATGGCCTTCAACCCATACTCACCAAAGGCAAGCTCGGCACCCCGCCAAGCTTTACCCTTCATGCGCCCGCGCTGCTGCTTGCGGTATTTGACTCGTTTTGGCATCAACATTGCTGTTTTCCTTTTCCTTGCCTTTCGGATAGCCGCCTATCCGCCGGACCGCTCAGACTCAGTGCTCAAGCTCTGCTTCGGGCGTAAAGTCCTCAACTCTTTCCATCCTGGTGCTCCTTAGAACACAGGCGCAGGCGCCCCAGAGGCCTGCGGCGCGCCCCGGCGCTGCTGGTAGATATCGCCGCGGTAAACCCAGGTCTTCACCCCAATGATCCCGTACGTGGTATGCGCCTCGGCAAACCCGTAGTCGATGTCCGCACGCAGCGT
This sequence comes from uncultured Acidobacteriaceae bacterium, assembly GCA_964247505.1. Lineage (GTDB taxonomy): Bacteria > Acidobacteriota > Terriglobia > Terriglobales > Acidobacteriaceae > EB88. The sequence continues at coordinate 4,648 of CAXTVG010000115.1, read as the reverse complement.
ATGCAGCGGCAGCCGGCCCTGAAGGTACCACTCCGACCTGGCAATCTCATTCCCGTTCAGCCGACCTGAGACCCGTACCTTGATGCCCTTGCACCCAAATCTGAGCGCCGAATCGACTGCCTTGCGCATCGCGCGCCGGAACCCAACGCGCTTTTCGAGCTGCAGCGCGATGTTTTCCGCCACCAACTGCGCGTCAAGTTCAGGCTTGTTGACCTCGAGAATGTCGATAAACACGTCGCGGTTCGTGCGCTTCTGGATGTCTGCCTTCAGCTTGTCGATTTCCGCACCCTTGCGTCCGATGATGATACCCGGCCGCGCAGTGCGGATAATCAGCCGCAGCTTGTTGCCGGGCCGTTCAATTTCCACGGAGGAAACACCCGCCTGCTTCAGCTTTTCCTTAAGCTCGCGCTTAAGATGCACGTCCTCGACCAGCAGCTTGTCATAGTCCCGCTCCACGAACCAGCGCGAGCGCCACGGCTTATTCACGCCGAGGCGGAACCCATACGGATGAACTTTCTGACCCATTGCTTCCTCTTCTTTTCCGCCCGGCCGCCTACGCCTTGGCCGTCTTGCGCTTCGGTTGAACCTTGTCTGTTACGCCCACAGTGCGGGCCGAACGCTTGGCAGTCGACTTGCCTCCGCGCGCGCGCTTTTCTTCGCCCGCGTCCACCCCACCCACGCCTGCATCCTCGCCCAACTCGGCTACGGCAATCGCAATGTGCGCCATGCGCCGCTGATAGCGGAATGCCCGGCCCATCGGCGCAGGGCGGATCCGCTTCATACGCGGGCCGTCATTGGCGACCGCGGACTTGACGTAAAGCTGATCGACGTCGATATCGAGCCCTCGCTCATCGCTCAGGTAGTTTGCATTCTGGAGAGCCGAGCGCAAAACCTTTTCGACGAGCGGAGCCACTCCCTTTTTCGTGAACATGATCGTGTTGAGTGCCTGCTCTACCGGCAAGCCTTTGATCAAATCCAGTACCAGTCGCGCCTTTTGTGGACTGACGCGTTGAAATCGCGCCTCAGCCCGGAACTCCCGTGTATCCAGCTGCATTCGCTTGCTCCTTAGCGCGCCTTGGCAGCGGCTTCGTTCGATTTCGCGGTGTGGCCTTTGAAGGTGCGGGTCGCCGAGAACTCACCCAGCTTGTGCCCTACCATATTTTCGGTGACATACACCGGGATGAACTTCCTGCCATTATGCACAGCGATTGTGTGCCCGACAAACTCGGGGAAGATGGTAGAGCGGCGCGACCAAGTCTTCACTACTTTGCGGTCGTTCGCCTGATTCATCGCCTCCACCTTGACCATCAGGTGCGTGTCAATAAACGGCCCTTTTTTTGTACTCCGTGCCATGCTCTTGTCCTTACCGACGCTGTTCGCGTCCTTTGCGCAGATCTGATTCCGAGCCGCCTATCCGGCCAGACTTACTTTTTGCGGCGGTTCACTATAAATACATCAGTCCGCTTATTGTTTCGCGTCTTGTACCCGCGCGTCGGTTGGCCCCAAGGGGTCACGGGATGGCGTCCGCCCGAGGTTTTGCCCTCGCCGCCACCATGCGGGTGATCGACCGGATTCATCGAAACACCTCGATTGGCCGGACGAATTCCTTTCCACCGGTTCCGGCCTGCCTTGCCGATCGTTACATTTTCGTGGTCCGTGTTGCCGACCTGCCCGATTGTGGCCATGCACGCGACCAGCACCCGCCGGATTTCGCCCGAGGGCAGCTTCAAAAGTGCGTAATCGCCTTCCTTGGCGACCAGCTGCGCCGAAGCACCCGCAGACCGGACCATCTGCGCACCTTTGCCCGGCCGCAACTCCACGTTGTGGACAGTGGTACCGGATGGAATGTTCTTGAGCGGCAGCGCGTTCCCAACCAGGATGTCCGCCTCAGGCCCGCTCATGATCGACTGGCCGACCTTGAGCCCTACAGGTTGCAGGATGTAGCGCTTTTCGCCGTCCGCATAGGCGATGAGCGCGATCCGGCTGGAGCGGTTCGGGTCGTACTCGACGGTCGCGACCTTTCCGGGAACACCGTACTTCTCGCGCTTGAAATCAATCAGGCGCAGCATCTTTTTGTGGCCGCCGCCCTGGTGGCGGATCGTCAGGTCGCCCGAGTTGCGGCGTCCGCCAGTCCGCTGCTTCACGACCACAAGCGGCTTATAGGGCTTGTCTGTCGTAATATCGTCGTTTACCAGCGTCGTTTTAAATCGCAGCGTCGGCGTGATGGGCCGGTATGTTTTGATTGGCATCGGTTTGCTCTTCTTCTTTGCTGGGAGGCGCGTGGCCTCAGTCCAAGCCTTTACAGGCTATCCACATATTCAGGCATCTTTTCTCCTGGCAGCAGCTTGACATAAGCCTTCTTCCAGTCAGGCCGGTAGCCGGAAAACTTGCCCCGGCGCCGCTCTTTACCCAGATAGTTTGCAGTGCGGACGGCGGCAACCTTCACCTTGAACAATGTCTCAACCGCCTGCTTCACCTCGGTCTTTGTCGCCTGGTGAGACACTTCAAAAACCAGGGTCGATTCTGCTTCCTTCGCCTGCAGACCCTTTTCCGTAATGATAGGGCGGCGCAGTGTAGTGTACAGTGTCGGCATTTACGCCCTTGCCCTTTCCACCGCAGCCAAGCGGCGCTTTGAAACAGTTTTCTTCAATGCATCCTGCAGAGTTTCGAGAGCAGACTTTGAAAAAATCGCGCGGTCGTTTCTGAGGACGTCGTAGGCGTGCACCTCGGTTGAGAGCAGCAGTTCTACCCGGTGAAGGTTACGCGCGCCCAGAATCGTGTTCGGCGCGAGATCGCTCGCCGACTCGACCAGCAGCACGGTGCGCTTCGCATCGAGCTTGTCAAGCGCCTGCCGGTATAGTTTGGTCTTCGGTTCTTCGAGCACCAAACTATCGACGACGGTCAGCTTGCCCTCTGCGTGCTTCGCGGCGAGCGCTGAGCGGAGGGCGCCCAATACCTTTTTACGCGGAAAAGCATAGTCATAGGAGCGGGGCTGCGGTCCGTGGACCGTGCCGCCGTGCCGCCAAAGCGGGGAGCGCACCGAACCCACACGCGCACGGCCTGTACCTTTTTGCTTCCAAAGCTTCTTACCTGAACCGGAAACAAGCTTACGGTTTTTGGTTGCGGCCGTGCCCTGGCGCATAGCGGCGCGGAAGTGCTTTACCGCCTCCCACAGCAGGCCTTCGTTCACCGACCCCGGCGCGAAAATCTCCTCGGCCAGCTCAAACGAGCCGACCGCTTCGCCCTTCAGGTTATGTACATCGATCGTTGCCATCGTCTTCCCATCTCGCAGCTCGCGCTGCCTGCATCTCTTCTGCTTCAAAGCCGCGATTGCGGAGTCAAGCGTTATTTCTTTTTCGCGGAGGCTTTCTTGCTTGCCTTCAGCGGATCGACCGTCCCGGCACCAGCAAAACCACGTCGCTCACGAGGCGGAGCCTTTGGCTTGGTGATCAGTACAGTTGCATCTTTGTGCCCCGGCACTGCGCCCTCGACCATGATCAGATTTTCCTCAAGGTCAATACCGCGAATTCTAAGATTGCGCACGGTGGTGCGATCTGTACCATAGTGGCCCGGCATACGCTGGCCCGGAAACACGCGCGACGGAAATGACGACGCACCAATCGAGCCCTGGACCTGGAACATATGGCCGTGCGATTTAGGACCGCCGCCGAAGTTATGCCGGCGAACAACGCCTGAAAATCCGCGGCCTTTGCTGGTGCCGACTACGTCTACAAACTTTTCGTCGGAAAAGATATCGACCAGTACCCGGTCTCCTGCCTTCACGCCTGCTGCCGGCGCTTCGCCGTCGGTTGTGGGCTTAGCGACCTCCAGTCCGACCTCCTTGATCAAGCGCACGGGTGCAACATTGTTCTTTGCGAAGTGACCCTGCTGCGGCTTGGTCAGCTTGGACGCCTTCACGAACTCGACCAGGCCGATCTGCGCGGCTTCATAGCCGTCCTTCGCCATCGTCTTGAGCTGAGTTACGACGCAAGGCCCAGCCTGGAGCACAGTTATCGGATGCACCTCGCCCTTGTCGTCGAACACTTGCGTCATGCCGATCTTTTTTCCGAGTATTCCCGTCACTGCCATCTGTTTCCTTCCTCATCATGCGCCGCGCCGGGCGGACCGCACTGCCGGTGTTGCCGTTTACTTCTCGAAAGCCTTGATCTCGACATCCACGCCCGCGGGCAGATCAAGTTTCATCAGCGCGTCTACTGTCTGCTGAGTCGGTTCGAGAATGTCGATCAAACGCTTGTGGGTGCGGATTTCGAATGCTTCGCGCGACTTTTTGTCGACGTGAGGCGAGCGAAGCACGCAATATTTGTTTTTGACCGTGGGCAAGGGAATCGGTCCGGCTACCTGCGCGCCTGTGCGCTTGGCTGTGTCTACAATCTCGCCCGTGGATGTGTCAAGTACCCGGTAGTCGTACGCCTTCAACCGAATACGAATTCTTTGCCCTACCATCGCTCACGAATCTTTCCGCAGTGGGGTGGTCTTCAACCTACCCCACTACTCGTACAGTTACGCCGAAGGTGCACCGCTTGGACGGCCAGTCCCTAGCTCAAGATCTCCGAGATCGTGCCCGCGCCCACGGTCCGGCCGCCTTCGCGAATCGCGAACCGCAGCCCTTTTTCCATCGCTACCGGCG
>CAXTVG010000114.1:0-6560 GCA_964247505.1 uncultured Acidobacteriaceae bacterium | reverse complement strand
ACCCGGATTTCCCGCTTCCCGCCCCGCGCCGGGTCTGCGATACTAGACCGTACCCGCCCGCTTTTCCCGCCGGTACACGCAAACCCGGGAGGCCCTTCCAAGTGTCAGCCAAATACATTTTCGTGACCGGCGGCGTTGTTTCCTCGCTCGGCAAGGGCCTGGCCGCGGCCTCCATCGGCTGCCTGCTCGAGAGCCGGGGCATGCGGGTCAATCTCATGAAGTTCGACCCGTACCTCAACGTCGACCCCGGCACCATGAGCCCCTTTCAGCACGGCGAGGTGTTTGTCACCGATGACGGCGCGGAAACCGACCTGGACCTGGGCCACTACGAGCGCTTTACCCACGCCCGCCTGACCCGCGACAACAACCTGACTACCGGCCGTATTTACGAACAAATCATCACCAAGGAGCGCCGGGGTGACTATCTGGGCAAAACCGTCCAGGTGATCCCGCACGTCACCAACGAGATCAAAAATGCCATGCGCCGGGTCGCCGGCCGTGTCGAGGGCATAGGGCCGGCGGACGTGACGATCGTCGAGATCGGCGGCACGGTCGGCGATATCGAATCGCAGCCGTTCCTCGAGGCCATCCGGCAAATGCGCCAAGAGCTCGGCCGGGAAAACACCGTGTTCGTCCACGTCACGCTGGTTCCCTGGATCGGCGCTGCGCAGGAGCTCAAAACCAAGCCGACCCAGCACTCCGTCAAGGAAATGCTTTCCATCGGGATCCAGCCCGACATCCTGCTGTGCCGCTCCGACCGGCCGCTTTCGCACGAAATCAAGGGCAAAATCGCCCTATTCTGTAATTTGGAAGAGCGCGCCGTCATAGGCGCGCGCGATGTCGACTCCATCTACGAGGTCCCGCTCAACTTCGCCGAGGAAGGCGTGGACACGCTCATCCTCAAATACCTGCATCTCGCCCCACGCGAGGCCGACCTTGACCGGTGGCACGAACTCGTCCGCCGGGCCTACCACCCGCGCGATGAAGTTTCCATCGCGATCGTCGGCAAATATGTCGAGTACGAGGACAGCTACAAGTCGCTCAAGGAAGCCCTGACCCACGGCGCGCTCGCGCACCAGCTCAAGCTGCGCGTGACGTGGATCGAGGCCGAGGGCCTGGAAACCCCCGATTACGCGCAGCAACTGGCCGGTTTTGACGGCATTCTCGTCCCTGGCGGCTTCGGCAAGCGCGGCATCGAAGGCATGCTCAACGCCATTCGCTACGCCCGCGAGAACCGGGTCCCCTACTTCGGCATCTGCCTTGGCATGCAGACCGCCTGCATCGAGTACGCCCGCAACGTGTGCGGCCTCCATCACGCCAACTCCAGCGAGTTCGACCCCGCCACGCCACACCGCATCATCTATAAGCTGCGCGAGCTCACGGGCGTCGAAGAGATGGGCGGAACCATGCGCCTGGGCGCGTGGGAGTGCGTGATGCAGCCCGACTCGCTCGCCGCCCAGGCTTACGGGACCACCGACATCTCCGAGCGCCACCGGCACCGCTACGAGTTCAACCGCGAATACGAGCCGCTGCTCTCGGGTGCAGGCCTCCGCATCACCGGCACCACTCCGGACGCCACCTATGTGGAGATCGTTGAAATCCCTGGCCACCCGTTCTTTATCGCCTGCCAGTTCCACCCCGAGTTCAAATCCAAACCGCTCGAACCGCACCCTCTGTTTTCCGCGTTCATCGAGGCCAGCTATGCCGCTCGTCAGCGTCAAATTCAAGCCGAGCGCCTCGACGAAGTAGCCCTTCCGCTATAGGGCACTCAGGACGCAAGATTTGGGACCGGTTCATCGCGATTCAGTCCAGAGGCACCGGTATTGTTGAAATCCCAGACATAAAGCGAACACGGGTGCCCCACGTCTCGATTTTGAGACGTGGGTACTCCCGGGCGAAAGCTCGGGACCGTCTTTCGCCCCCGCTCAAAACCTAGCGAATATCGTCGTCCTGCCGTTCCTGGTTGATCCCCGACTGCACATCCGGCCGATCCCGCACCACCGGCGCCTGCCCCGTGCTTTCCTCCGTCTGCGACCGGTTCGAAATCCCTTGACCCTCACCCTGTGGCGCGCGCGAGCCTAACGAGCCCTCCAGCAGGGTCTCCACCGGATGCGACCCGTGATGGCTCGGCCCCGTCCCCGGAGCATGCGCGGCCCCGCGATTGGTCCCCATCTGCGCACCTTCTGTTCCGGCTGTGTACGCGTCCTCTCCGCGAACCACGGTTTCCGACGAGGCTCGCCCTTCCTGGTCGCTCGCGTCAAATCCCTGGTTCTGCCCTGACTCCGTATGTGGTGTTCTCGGTCCTGCCATGATTTTCCTCCTGCTCTCTGCTTCCTTGGAGTCGGCGGAGGCCGCATCGCGTTGGCTCGCAGTCTAAGGCAGATACCCTGACACTAAGAAAACTGATCAACGTTTCATCATCACCACGGGGGCCCTCGGTCTCGCACCTTGAGACCTGGGTTATGGTGAGGGAAAGCTCACCACCGCACTGCAACGGCACTCCTGCAGCGAGGCGGCTCTAAGACGCCTTCAACCTCGCCTGCCGCTCCGCTTCGAGTACAGCCACTTTTTCCCGCAAAGCAGCAAAATCCAGAATCGAATCTACACGCCGGTCCATGCGAAGATCGCTGGCCCGAAACGCCTCCATGATCTCGGCGTGGCGCTCATCGGCGCGCTTATCGGATGCATCCATGCGCGCCTTCAGCTCGCGCAGCTCAGGCGCGAGAAAGTCCTGCAAAACCCTCCGAAGATCATCGACAACCGACATGCTCTTTTGTTCCTACTCTTTAAACTGAAGCATACTCACCAGCTTATTCGCTCGGGTCGTGGTCCACAACAGCTTTGTGTTCCAATAACCCCTGTGATTCCCGACTTCGAAATAGGCCCAGTCCCGGTCGGCGCAGGCCGGCTTTTCCTCATCGGCGGCCCCTGCGTCATTGAGTCCGAAGCCCACGCCCGCCGCATGGCTGAGTCGATCGGCCGGATCACCGCCGACCTCCAGCTTCCCTATATCTTCAAAGCCTCCTACGACAAGGCCAACCGCACCTCAGTCACGAGCTTCCGCGGCCCCGGCCTGCGAGAGGGCACGCGCATCCTCCGCACGGTCGCCGAAACCACCGGCCTGCCCGTCCTCACCGACGTCCATGAGCCCGCACACTGCGAGATCGCCGCCGAGGGCGCGGATGTACTCCAAATCCCCGCGTTCCTGTGCCGCCAAACCGACCTGCTGGTCGCCGCGGGCCGCACTGGCCGCGCCGTCAACGTGAAGAAGGGCCAGTTCGTCGCCCCTTCCGACATGCGCCACGCAGTCGAGAAAATTGCCTCGACCGGCAACCACCGCATCTCGCTCACCGAGCGCGGCACAACATTCGGCTACGGCAACCTGGTCGTCGACATGCGCGCCCTCGGCATCATGCGCCGCCTCGCGCCTGTCGTGTTCGACGGTACCCACTCGGTCCAAATGCCTTCCGCCGCCAACGGCGTTTCCGGCGGCCAACCCGAGTTCATCCCCCTGCTCGCCCGCGCCGCCGTCGCCGCCGGGATCGACGGCATCTTCCTCGAAGTCCACGACAACCCCGCCGAAGCCAAATCCGACGGTGCGAATGCCCTGCGGCTCGACCTGCTCAAGCCGCTGCTTGAAAACCTGCTGGCCCTGCACGCGCTGGCGCCCAAAAGAGAAAGCTAAGACCCCCTACGCGGGAGGCGGCCACTTCGTGGCGTGTCTTTGTTGATGCTTGCAACCCGGACCGCCGTGGCCTTCCCGCTGGTCGGGATAAACGGTGAGCAAACGTACGGGTGCAACAACACTCAACCGCGACCAACGGGAGCGCCACAACTCCCACAAAAACCCGCCACGAAGTGGCCGCCAGCCGCGTAGGCGGTTTTGTTTTTGACTTTCCGGGCGAAAAAAAACGGCCCCCCGGTGAAGGGGGGCCAATCTGCCTTGGTTCTCTCGTTGACCGAGAGCTTGGTGCGGCGCTACTGCGTGGGTCCGCCTGTAGGACTGGCGTTGCCGGCGGGTGCTGTGCCCGCTCCGGTCTGCGCGCCCGTCGCCGCTAAACTGTTTTGCATCACGCTGACGCGTACGGCATTGCCCACCGGCGCGCCGCTCGCGTCCTGAGGCTGGGCATTGCCCAGCGCGATCTGGTGAATTTTGTAGACGGGGATCTGGTGCTGCTCGACCAAATACCGCACCACCGCATCCGACATCCTCTGCGAGCTCTGGATCCCAGCCTGCCCGCGCGCATGCGAATACCCAGCTACCTCGACCACGTAGCCCTTCTGGCCTTGCAGCTGCGTCGCCACCTGGTCCAGCGCTTCCTTGGCCTTGGCGTTCAGCATCGTCTGCCCGGGCCGGAACCGGAGCTCCGTATCCGACACCTTGGAGTACTGGTCCAGACCCTGCACGGTCGTGTTCAGCTTGCCGGTCTGCGCATTTGCCTGCTGCGCCGTTTGCGCCGCCTGCCCGGCGGTTGTATTCGCGGTCCCCGCCATTTGATTGGCCTGGTCTGCGGTGGACTGTGCCTGTTTAATCCCAGTTCCAGTCTTTTCGTCCAGCGAACGAATATCGTTCGAGTTTTTCGCCTGCAGCTGGTCCAGCTCGTTCAGCCGCCCCTTTACGGGATCGATCTGCCGCTTTACCCATTTTTTGCGAGCCAGCGGGTTCAGGTGGCCCCAGAAACCTTCCTTAGACTGCGTTTGCAAAGGCTGGCCCGTGGCGTAAGTCCCGTTGTTGCTCGGGTTCATGGTGCTGTTTCCCGTGCTTTGCGCGTTTCCGGTGCTCTGTGCGGGCGCGTTTTGCGAAGCCTCCGCACCACCCTGCGTCCCGGTGTTCTGCGCGATGGCCGGCAGCGCCATCGACGCGGCGAGCAACAAAGCTGCGCTCGCCCCTCCAATACTTGTTGTATGTTTCATGGGTCCTTCTCGCTTCCTGGGAGAACGCGATTGTTCTGCGTACACATTGAGATGTTGCATCTCGACTGCCAAATCGCATGAACCAGACAAAATGACCTGAACCAGGTCATATCGCGCATACTTTCAAAGACGACAGCCGCTTTTTTCACCTCAGGAGGCAGAAACTGCTTTCGCGGTTTTTTCAAACAGCAACCGCAAACGGGTAATTCCTACGCTCCCCGGCTAACTTTGCGCGTTCAGCGCGCATCCACCGCGATCACCCGTACCTCCGGGTAAGCCCCGTCCCAGCTCTGCGGCACCGCGTCGAAGATCAGCCGAAAGGTGCGCGCCTGCCCCGGCTTGATCGGCTCCGCGCTCACGGGCTCTGTATCAACGTAGGGTTTCGTAAACCGGATCAGGTTCAGCGGCAGCGTCTCTTTCTGAGCCAGCATGCCCGTGTAGTCCTTAAACGCAACCTGCACCGTAACCGCCCGCACCGTTTTCGCGCCGCGATTGGTCACTACCCCATCCAGGTAGGTTTCCTTGCCGCCCGACAGGTTGGTCGAGTCGCTCATCTGCACCTGCGAGATGGGCAGCGACGCAGCATACGCAGCCGGAGGCGCTAGCCCCGCGCCGCCTGGGTTTGCGGCCTCGCGCGAATGACGCCCCACCAGCAGGAGCGCGATCACTGCGATCGCAATCACCGCGCCCGCAATCGCAAACGGCTTCCAGTTACGCGGCTCTTGCTCTTGCAGCGCGCCGCCGCCTGTAAACCCCGCCCGCTCCGTCCCTCGCTCTTCCTCGGCCATGGCTCCTATGCTATGCGAACCGCGCCCGCTTCGCCCCTTGCCGGTAATCCGGGCCCCGCATCTCCACCGGCACGCACATTTCCTGCAGACGCGAGCGCATACGCTCCCCAATCCGGTCGCCCAACGTCTCCTCCCTTATCGCTTGCCGGGCCTCGCTGCCGCCCCCCGCTCCGGGCGGTTGGTTTGTGTACTTGTTCGTAATAATCGTGGACCGCCGCTGGTTGTAGCGCGTGTTCAGGATGTGCGCTACCGTTTCCCAAACCCACTCGGTGGGCTTGGCCGCCCCCAGCTCGTCCAGCACCAGCACCTCGGCTTCGAACACCGGCGCGAGCACTTCCAGCTCGGTCGTCTGGACGTGCGCGTTGTAGGAATTGGTAATCGCCTTGAGCAGCTCCCGGTAATCGCAAAACAGCGCCGGAACACCTTTTTCCAAAATTAACTTTTGCGCAATCGCGGTCGCCAGGTGGGTCTTGCCCACGCCCACCGAGCCGAACAGCAGCAGCCCCGTTCCGTCGTTTTCTCCGGGGTAAATCTCTACGAACCGCCGCGCCGTATTGAGCGCTAGAAAAAGCTCGCCCGTCGCCTGATAGCTTTCCAATGTACACCCGGCATAGCGCGCGGGGATCTGTGCCCTCGCGAGCAGCTGGAACAGCTTCCGCTCATGCTGGCATTCGCACGGCTCCGCCAGCCGGCCGCCCCCGGCGCGCGCCACCACCCGCATTCCCATCCCATCGCACAGCGAGCACGCCGCCTGATCCCTCATACCCTTCCAGTATCGCGCACGCATCTCCCGTTCGGTTTCGACATCTATTCCTTAGCGATCCCGCAGGTTCCCGTTGCCACTCGGGGCAGACCGCG
>CAXTVG010000113.1:1169-6580 GCA_964247505.1 uncultured Acidobacteriaceae bacterium | reverse complement strand
GGGACGGCGACCAGGCCGCCGAGGACGCTGGGGAGCGCGCCTTCCATGCCGGCGCAGGCGACCAGTACGTCGGCCTCGCGGAGCTGGGGCAGGTGGGCGAGCAGGCGGTGGATGCCGGCGACGCCGCCGTCGGGGATGCGGGTGACGTGCGCGCCGTAGAGCTCGGCGGTGAGCGCGGCTTCTTCGGCGACGGGGAGGTCGCTGGTGCCGGCGCAGACGACGGCGATGCGACCGGTGTTTTCAGGGCGTGGGCTTTCTCCAGGCAGGGAGATGCAGCGGGAAAGCGGGTGGTACTGGGCGGTGGGGGTGAGGGCCTGGACCGCGACGGCGTGGTCGACACCCGCGCGCGTGGCCAGCACGGGAACGCCCGTGGCGGCGAGCCGCGCGAAGATGGCCGCGACCTGCTCGGGGGTTTTGCTTTCGGCGTAGACCGCTTCCGGCATGCCGGAGCGCAGGGTGCGGTGGTGGTCTATTTTGGCGAACCCGAGGTCCTCGAACGGGAGCACGGTCAGGCGGTCGGCCAGCTCCGCTTCGGTGGTTTCGCCTGTTTTGTAGGTTCTTAGGAGCTGGAGCAGTGCTTCACGATGCATGGCTTCTATTGTCTACGAGGCGACTGTCGGGGATGCGCTGGAACCCGGGGACCAACGCGCGCAGAAGCAGCCAGGCCAGCAGGTACACGGTGGAGGCGATGATAAATAGGCCGGAATAGCGGTGATAGCGTGTGAGCGCCCAGCCGACGCCGTAAGAAAACAGCACCGCGCCGACGGACCCGGCCATGCCGCCGAAGCCGGTGACCGCGCCGACTGCTTCGCGCGGGAACATGTCGGAAACGATGGTGTACAGGTTGGCCGACCAGCCCTGGTGGGCCGCGACCGCGACGCCCAGCAGGGCGACGGCCAGCCACTCGTTGGTGATGCCGCTGAGCAGAAAAACAGGTAGCGGCAGAAGGGCCAGCGCAAACATGGCGAGCGAGCGCGCCCGTCCGGGGGCAAGGCCGCGGCGCGTGAGAAACAGGGGGATGCTGCCGCCGCCGATCGAGCCTACCGCGGACATGTTGTAGACGATGACGAGCGGGAGGCCCAGGTGCGCGAGGCCGAGGTGAAAGCGCCCGTCGAGGAACTTGGGGAGCCAGTACAGGTAAAACCACCAGATGGGGTCGGTGAGGAACTTGGCCAGTGCGAAGGCCCAGGTTTGGCGGAAGCCCAAAAGACGGCTCCAAGGGATGGTTGCGAGCTTTTCCTGAATGCCTTCGTGGATGTGCGCGCGCTCCGCTGCCGAGAGCCGCGTGTGTTCGCCCGGCGGGCGGTAGCGCAGGAGCCACCAGGCGATCCAGGCGGCGGAGAAAAAGCCTGTTACCAGAAACGCGGGCCGCCAGCCGTAGCGCAAGGTGATCCATGGAACAAATAAGGGCGCGAGCATGGCCCCGAGGTTCGCGCCGGAGTTGAAGATGCCGGTGGCGAGCGAGCGCTCCCGCTGCGGGAACCACTCGGCCGTGGTTTTGACGGCGGCGGGGAAGTTGCCGCTTTCGCCGAGGCCCAGGAAAAACCGCGCCACGCCGAAGCCGAATGCGCTGGTGGCGAGCGAGTGCGCCATGGCCGAGAGGCTCCACACGCCCATAATGAGCGCGTAACCGATGCGCGTGCCGATGCGGTCGATGAGGCGCCCGGCGAGCACCAGGCCGATGGCGTAGGAGAACTGGAAGGCGATGACGATGTAGCTGTAGCCCTGCTCGGTCCAGCCGATGGAGTGCTGCAGGACGGGCGCGAGGATGCCGAGGACCTGGCGGTCCATGTAGTTGATGGAGGTTGCGAAAAACAGCATGGCGCACACGGTCCAGCGCACGCGGCCCACGCGGGCTGGGGTGGCCGCTTGCGTGCTCATAACTTGTAGGCCCGGCGCACCAGGCCGTTGGTGAGCTCGCAGGCGAGCTCGGCGGCTTCGTCCTCATCGAGCCGGTGCTCGGCGACCAGCCGCGCGAGGAACGCGCAGTCCACGCGCCGGGCGACATCGTGCCGCGCGGGGATGGACAGGAACGCGCGGGTGTCGTCGTTGAAGCCGACCGTGTTGTAGAACCCGGCGGTTTCAGACGCCTGCTCGCGGAAGCGCATCATGCCTTCGGGGGAGTCGTGGAACCACCAGGGCGGCCCGAGGCGCAGGCATGGGTAGTGGCCAGCCAAAGGGGCGAGCTCACGGCTGTAGGTGGTTTCGTCGAGCGTGAACAGGATCAGGGTGAGGCCGGGCTCGTTGCCGAACCGGTCCAGCAGGGGCTTGAGCGCGTGGACGTACTCGGTCGCCTGGGGGATGTCCGCGCCGACGTCGCGCCCGAGTTTCTCATAGAGCAGGCGGTTGTGGTTGCGGACGGAGCCTGGGTGGATCTGCATGACGAGGCCGTCGTCGAGGCTCATGCGGGCCATTTCGGTGAGCATTTGGGCGCGGAACAGTTCGGCGTCCTCGGCGGTTACGTCGGGGGCGAGCACTCGCGTGAACAGCTGCTCGGCTTCATGGGGCGCGAGGGCGGCGGTGCGGGGCGTGGGGTGGCCGTGGTCGGTGGCAGTGGCGCCGTTTTCGATGAAAAACGCTCGCGCTTTTTTGAGTGCGCGGAGGTAGCCGGGCCAGGTGGCCGTGTCCTCGCGGTAGCGCTCGCCCAGCGCCTGCACATTCTCGCGGAAGCCGGCAAAGTCGGGGTCTACGCACGCGTCGGGGCGGAAGGTGGGCAGCACCCGGCCGCGCCAGTTTTCCGCTCGTAGGGCTCGGTGTGCATCGAGTGAGTCGAGGGCGGAGTCGGTGGTGGCGAGCGCCTCGATGTTGAACCGCTCGTAGAGCGCCCGGGGAAGAAGCTCGGGTGTGGCGAGCTTCGCGGCGATGGCATCGTAGTACTCGTCCGCGTTGCGCGCGTGCAGGCGTTCCTGCAGGCCGAACAGCTTTTCAAACACATAATCGAGCCAGAGGCGCGTGGGCGTCCCGCGGAACAGGAAGTAGCGCTCGGCGAAGAGCCGCCATACGTCGCGCGGTTCGGCTTTCGCGCCCAGCCCAAGCTGCTCCAGCGACACGCCTTGGCTGTAGAGCATGCGGTAAACGTAGTGGTCGGGGGTGATGAACAAAGCCGCCGGATCAGGGAAGGGTTTGTTCTCAGCAAACCAGCTCGCCTGAGTGTGCCCATGCGGGCTCACGATGGGTAGCTGCTCGATCTCCTCGAACAAGCGGCGCGCGATCGCGCGCGTTTCAGGGTCCGGCAGGAAGAGTCGATCCTTATGCAGCAGCGCCATTGTGCCCCTTCGCAGATGAGTGTAGCTGGATTGCCGCACGCTTGTCCCCCGCTACGCAAACGGCCGCGCCTAGTCAGGAGCGAGTGGCTTCTTACTGCAGGCCTTCTTCTACGGACGACGAGGAGCGCCTTTGTGAGGACTCATCCTATGGTGGTGTGAGTAGCCATGCAATGCGAGGGCTTCGGCGGATTTGGGGCAGTCACAAGTTCCACGACGGCACGCTTTATCAGGTCTAACTTCGATGTCGACGAGGGTTGAATCGTCAATCAAGTTTGGATTGCCCGAGACGCCCTGAACGATTTCGAACCTTGACGTACCCGATAAGCACAGCGCCGATAATCAGCAAAGAAATCGCGGCACTCACTTGATATCGAGAGTGCCAGATACAGAGTACAAGGTAATAAGGAATGGGGTAGTGCGGCGGGTGCGTGTGACGGACCCATATCGCGGCGTCGAGCAGGCGGGGAAGCAGTCGCTGATTGGGAAAGCTCTCGATCTGGATCTTGATCGGCTGAGAGAAGACAGGATCCGCGCGCTGGCGAAAATCGGCGAAAACGTCCTGGTTATGCGGATGAGCGTCGAGCCAGGCGCGCAGTGCATCTTGCGCATGAGGGATGCGAGCGAAACCGACGTCATCGCGGGGATTGGAGTAGACGACGAACGCGGAGCCTCCGTCGCTGAAGACGCCGAGAGTGTAGAGAGCTGGGCCGAGTTTCTGGCGTAATAAGTAGCCGAGTTGACCAGGCGTATAACTGAGGTGGGCAGTTTGTCCCCAGAGCAAGAGTTTGCTGTTCGAAAGGGCAAGCTGGAGTTGGAGCGTTAGCTCACTGGCCTGAGCCATGCGTGTGGTTCCAAAACGATTCCAATCTATTGTAGAACTGTTCTGGCAAAGAGCAAGGCTGCCCCGGAGACTGCTGGGCAAAAGTTTTAGAACTGCAGCGTGCGGCAGATGCGGATAGCGCCTTTGGACAGCGGGCGCGGCAATATCAATCCAACGTGTGAGCTGGTCAATGGCGTGGGTAGCTTGGGCGTCGAGTGGAGTGACACCGGAAAGGCAACGCGTTCTGTCGATGTTTGTGAGCCAGGTTACAACGTTAAGATCGGGAGGCGGTGCGGAGTAGGTAAGCAACCGTTGGCTGAGGAGCCGAAAAGCGTCAGTTCCTTGCGTTCCCCAGCCGTTGCCGGGCTCTACATCCCATGCGGTAATGTAGAGCGGATGAGAAGTGGTCCAGCTTTGCGCTTCGTCGCGGAAGAGTTGCGCAATTTCTCTATCGTTCCAGAAGTGGGTAAGGCCCGACATGGCTGCATCGGCGTCGGCTGGAGTACGAGAGGAAGCAAGGAAGCGGTCCTGCGTGGCCCATAGATCAACGGGCGAGCCTTCAAACGCGAGCGTACCGAAGCTTAGCGATTCATTGAGTTCGCGGACGATACCAATGCGCACGAGCGGGAACTCGTGCGTCATGTGGATGGATTCGCCTAGCGCGACTACCTGTACACCTTGAAGTAGGTTCGGGAGAAAGCTATACGTCGAGGGTGCGGTGTAACCGGACTGGGGAATGGGCCAGCTATTGAGCTCCGCATGAAGCGTTTCACCCAATCTGATAAGCAGAAACATGGAACACATGAGGTACACGAAGAACGAGCGCACGATAGGAATTGTCCCCTACAAACCTAGAATTGCTGCTCTGTTGATTTTTGCAATGATATCGCGGTGCAATCAAGTCGATTGAGCGCCTGAAAAGCTTGCCTGCTTACTACGAGGACGATAGGCTTTTACAAGTAGGCTTTTCGGACGCAATGGGATCAGACGTAAAAGCACATTCTGCATCTCGCCGCCGCACAGGCCAGCTACTGATTCACCCCGCTGGCCAAAAAGCCGCCATCCACTACCAGGGTTTGCCCGCTTACGTAGGAGGCAGCGTCGGAGGCCAGATACACCGCCGCGCCCACCACCTCCTCCGGGCGGCCGAAGCGGCCCATGGGGGTGCGCAGGAGCAGCTCCTGGCCGCGGGGGGTGCCGTTCAGCAACTCGGCATTGAGCGCGGTGGGGAAGACGCCGGGGGCAATGGCGTTGACCAGCACGCCGCGGCGGGACCACTCGACCGCCAGCGAGCGGGTGAGCGCGACGACTCCGGCTTTGCTGGC
>CAXTVG010000113.1:0-1069 GCA_964247505.1 uncultured Acidobacteriaceae bacterium | reverse complement strand
CCGCGATCGGCAACGTCGGAGCACACCCGCAGGGTGCGGCGGCCCGCGGCTTCGATGGCTTCGGCAGTGGCGTTTACCTGCTCTTCGCGGCGCGACGAGGCTGCCACGTCCGCTCCGGCTTCGGCGAGGCCCAGCGAGATCGCGAGGCCGATGCCTGAAGTGCCGCCGATGACCACCGCCGTGCGTCCGGCTAAACTCATGCGCCTCCTAAAAACAACGGCGCGATATGCCGCGCGTACAGGTTGTCCGTAACGTTTTCGGCAATCAGCGCCCGGTTGGCCTGCAGGAGGTCCAGGTAGCGCCGTCCCATCTGGGCCGCGACCTTATAGCCTACGTGCAGCAGCTGTCGCAGGCTCGGGTTATAGCGCGGCGAGGCGGGACGATGCCGCAGCGCGCCGGCGAACTCCTCTGAGCTCCATCCAGCGACCGCGTCCGGCGAGGGCAGCGCGGCCGCGTCGATGTCGACCACCGCTGCATACGGCGCGCACAGCTCCTCGCGGTGCGCCCAGGCTTCCGCGTAAATTTCCTTGCTCAACGCCAGCGCGGGGCCGCCGGCCTCCGCCAGTCCGCACAGCTCCTCGAGCCAGGTTGTTCCCGCGGTTTTCAGGTGCAGCCCGGCCCCGGTGCGCGCGAGCACTGCCCGCATAGGCGGATACAGCGAAAACTTGTCCGAGCCGGAGTGGACGCTGAGTTTTAACTCCCGAGGCAGCCCATACCCCTCGACCGCATAGGCGATGACGGCAATGTCATCGGCAAACTCGCGCGCGAACCGGTCGAGGTCGCCCACGTAATCCACGCCCTTGTTGAACCTGCCGGTAAACTTAGGCGCGATTGTCTGGATCGGGATTTGCGCGTCGGCAATCGCGGCGAGAATGACGAGCAGCTCCGCCGGGGTTTGCGGAGCATCGGTCTCGTCCATGGAGATTTCGGTTACAAAGGACCCGACGTCCTTCTCTGCGGCGATCTTCCGGTAAATGCGCGCCGCTTGCTCGACCGCGTGCAGGTACTTGCGCGCAGCCCCGGTGACAAACTTTTCCGTGATCTCAAACGCGGGCGCGTGCGGCAGCTC
>CAXTVG010000112.1:0-6593 GCA_964247505.1 uncultured Acidobacteriaceae bacterium | reverse complement strand
CTACTACGGGTGCCCCAGGTCTCGATTCTGAGACCTGGGTTGTCGTGAGCGGAAGCTCACGACCGTTTTTAAGTCGGACATCCATACCGGAGCGGGTCTAGTGGTAAGGCCAAAACCGAACTTCCCGCCCGGCCTTCGCCTCCACCGGCTTCCGCCGTGTTTTCACTCCGTTCCGCTTCATCAACTCCAAAGCCAGATCCCTGTACGCTTCCGCTCCCCTCGACCGCGGGTCATACAGCAGCACCGGCTGCCCATAGCTCGGCGCTTCCGCCAACCGTATGTTCCGCGGAATTGTCGTTTTCAACAGCTTCTCTCCAAAATGTTCCCGCAGATTGGCAGTCACCTGCTGCGCCAGGTTCGTCCGATCGTCATACATGGTCAGCAGCACACCCTCAATCTCCAGCTTGGGATTCAGCTCCGCCTGCACCCGCTCGAGCGTATGCATCAACTCCGAAATTCCCTCCAGGGCAAAGTACTCCGCCTGCATCGGCACCAGCAGCGCATCCGCGGCCACCAAAGCATTCAGAGTGAGCAGATCGAGCGCCGGCGGGCAGTCAATGAGCGTGAAGTCATGGTTTCCGCGCGCGTCGGAAAGCGCCTCGCGCAGCTTCAGGCTTCGCCCCTCCTGCTCCAGCAGCTCAACAGTGGCACCCACCAAATCCGTGCTAGACGGCACAATCTTGAGCGCCGGAATCTCACTCTGGATCGCAGCGTCGGCCAACAAAGCGCCGCTGACCAGAACGTCATACGTAGACAGCCGCTCGCTGTCTTTTCCCAGCCCAAAACCGCCGGTGGTGTTCCCTTGCGGGTCCAAATCCAGGAGTAGAGTAGGCAACTCTTCAAGCGCGAACGCCGCTGCCAAATTGATCGCGGTTGTGGTCTTCCCGACGCCGCCCTTTTGATTCACAACCGCGAGTACTTTTCCCATGCAGAAACAACAATAGGGCCCGAACGCAAAATCCGCAAATTGTTCCACGTGGAACAATTTCGCTTGTACCCGCAAACGGATTGCGGCAAACTCGCAACGCCCGGATTGTTCCACGTGGAACAATCCGGGTCAGGCCTGCGACGCCTGCCCAAGTACGATTACACGCTCCCTGCTGCCTTCGATCCGTACCGGTTCCACCCACCTGAGCCGGTTCAGCCTGCTCAGAAATCCCTGCGCCGCGCCCTCGGTCGTCATCATGACAAGCCAGCCGCCCTCAGCAACCCGCCGCAATGCAGCAGCGCTAGCCGTTTCCATGTTATCCACAGCCCGCATCGTTACCGCGTCGAACAGCCGCTCCGCCGGAAGTTCCTCAACGCGTCCGGCGAACACAGCCGCAGTCAATCCGAGCGTCCGGCACAACTCCTGAAGAAAAGCGGCCTTCTTCCCTTGCGATTCAGCAAGCGTTACGGAAAGTTGGGGCCTCTGAAGAGCACAGACAGCACCAGGAAATCCTGCCCCCGAACCGAAATCCAACAGGGTTTGTACCCCGGCCGGCAGCGCGCGGGCGCACTGGAGTGACTCGCCGAAATGCCGGATAATAATCTGTTCCGGCTCGCGAATCGCAGTGAGATTCGTGCGCCCATTCCAACGCAGCAGCAGCTCCAAATACCGGCTCAGCTGTGCCGCCACTTTCGGCTCTACCGTCAGGCCGCACTGTCGCTGAAGCACATCGGCGAGAACGTCGGGGCTCATGCCTGGGGCAGATGCCACCGGTGCGCCGCGGCGATAAACGCGGTAAACATCGCCCGTGAAGGCTCATCCGAGGTGTAAGACCGCTCCGGGTGCCACTGCACCCCCAGCACGAACTGATTCTCAGGCGACGAGCCCTCGAGCGCTTCGACCAGGCCATCGCCCGCCGATCGAGCCGCGATCACCAGGCCGTCGCCCGCCACTCCGACCGCCTGATGGTGACTGCTGTTCACGCGCGGATCGGTGCGGTCTAAAAAAAAGCTGCGGAGCAGGCGGCCTTCGGGCTCCAACCTCAAGCTGTGCTCCAGACCCTTACCGGCCGGTGCGGCGTGAGCGCCTTGCTGCGGCAGCTCCTGCACCAGCGCGCCGCCGCGCCAAACGTTCAGCATTTGCAGTCCAAAGCACACCCCAAACACCGGCTTTCGCAGGTGAAACGCGTCCTGCAACAGCAGCTCGTCTGTGGCTTCGCGCGCGAGGTCTGGCGCGGCTGTCGCAGGCAGAGCCTCCTGGCCGTACTTCTGCGGGTGTACATCGGCTGGGCTGCCAGGCAGCAGGACGGCATCGCAGCTCGAGGCGAAGTTTGCGGTCTCAGCAGGATCGAGCGTCAGCGGGATGCGCACAGGTTCCCCGCCGACACCCTCGACGGCGGCCGCGTATTCCGGCCAGCAGCGCTGGTTGTAGTCCTCATCGTGCGAAGTGGGGGTAGGGATAGCAATCCTGGGCTTGCGGTTTGGGTCACTCATGGCAGTTCCTCTTCATGATAGATGGCGTCCGGCTCGGGTTTGGCGCGCCAGGAGTGCGCGAAATAAAGATTGGAAATGCGCCGGCGCAGTTCTACGGTCAGCGCGTCAGCATCGCGTGCGGCAGTACCCGCCGTACTCAGGGGTTCGCCGACGGCCAGCGTGACGGGCGAGGGAAAAAACGTGCTGCTGCCCATTGGCAGCAGTTCATGGGTGCCGATAAGAGCCATGGGGACAAGAGGAACTTGGGCGCGAATGGCCATGAATGCCGGGCCATTCAGGAATGGCTGCGGATCGCCGGTCCGGGTGCGTCCGCCTTCAGGAAAGATGAAAAGCGGCATGCCGGCGCGCAGCGTTTTCACACCTCCTGACAAGCTGGCCACGGAAGCGCGTGGATTCGCGACGTTTACGGGGATTTGACCGGACCGGCGGAGGTGCCAACCGATGAAGGGAACGGTCCATAGGTCGTGGCGGGCGACGATGCGGAACTGGAAGGGAAGCGCGGAGAAGATGGCTGGCGTGTCCATGTACGAAAGGTGGTTAGCCGCGTACACGGCGACTCGCGCTTTCGCCAGGTTTTCCCGGCCCAGGATGCGGAGAGGCGCGCCGGCAAAGCGCATGGAGGCGCGGGCCCAGGCTTGCGCGATGGCGTGCTGGCGGCGGCCGGATTGGTCGAAAAGCGAAGCAGCAAGGGAAGCAGAGCCGCAGACAGCGGTGCCGGCGAGAAAAAGCGGCGCTCGGATGAGGTAGGAGGCGAGCTGCGTTGTGAGCGGGAGTTGTTGCGGGCGGGGGACGAGTATTGGAGGCATGCGCGTAGCAACAGGGTAGCGCGGCCCAATTGTTCCACGTGGAACAATCTGCCAGTGCGCCCAATCTAGCATTTGGATCGAGAGATCTAGCTTCAGGCTACGAAGCCCTCTCCTCAATCACATTGGCGAGGCTTTCGGCTTTCGTGGGTCAAATTGTTCCACGTGGAACAATTCACTACTTGGTCCCAAGCGCCCAGCGCGGATCGCAAGCTTCGGCTTGGTGCTCTTCGTCGTACTTTTTGGTGGTGTGGCCAGCCAATCCAATCTTTGGGAGTCAAATTGTTCCACGTGGAACAATTTCGACAGTTTGCTCCGTGTGCCAGCCTTGAAGCTGAGCCAGGCACTCCCCCAGCAGAACGACAGACCCTGCGATGACCACCAGGCCTGATGCGGGAGTCGATGTGAGTGCGGCATCCAGCGCTTGGCGAGCCTGGCTGAACAGCCGATAGGGCGTGCCGGTTGGCTCTGCCGCCTGAGCGAGCCGTTCCAGACTGGAGGCGCGCGGCGAAGCGGCTTGGGTGAGAAAGACGCTATCCATGACGGGAAACAGGATTTGGGCGAGCTCGTCGACAGCCTTGTCTTGCATGCAGGCGAACACGAGTGTTCGCGGCGTTCCGGCGCTTTTGAGGGGAAGGGAAGACAAGGCGGCGCGGAGGGTCCATGCGCCGGCGGGGTTGTGCGCGGCGTCGAGCAGCACTGGGGCGATGTTGGCCAATGAGGTAGGCGGATAGAGAAACTGCAGGCGTCCGGGCCAGGAGGTTTCCAGGATTCCTTGCTCGACAGCTCGCGCTGAAAGCGAAAAGCCGCAGTTTTGGTGCAAAAAGACAGCAGCAGCGATCGCGAGGGCGATATTTCGCTGCTGATGTTCGCCCAACAGAGGCGAATCGACATGCAGAACTGGCGCGCCGAGCACGTCGTCAGGGAGCAGCAGGTCGTAGCGGTTTTTCAGAGTGCGGGGCAGGCCTGCGCCGGGCTGGGCGCGTGCGGGCAGGTAGGGAGCCGCGCTGATTGCGTTGACACCCAAAGGCACGGCAGCCTCGCCGATGGCCTGGTTAGCTTCAGGGTGCTGGGGCAGGGTAACAAGCGCGCCGCCGGGGCGAAGGATACCGGCCTTTTCGCGTGTGATCGCGGCGATGGTATTGCCCAGCCAGTTCTGGTGATCGAGCGAGATGTCGGTGATGACTGAAAGGAGCGGCGAAACGACGTTGGTCGCGTCCAAGCGGCCGCCCAGGCCTACCTCAAGGACGGCGATGTCAACCGGCTCTCCGGCCTCGGGCTGGCCGGCGTTGCCAGCGGCGGCGAAATACAGGAAGGCAATTGCGGTAATGGCCTCAAAGAACGAAGGCGGGTGAGGGAGCCGGCCGGAGGCGGTCAGGTGAGTGAAGGCGGCTTCGACCTGTTCGAAGCGGGCGGACAGGTCTTGATCGGAAATGGCTGCGCCGCCGATGCGGATGCGCTCGTTTGGACGCTCGAGGTGGGGCGATGTAAACAGGCCGGTTCTGTAGCCGGCAGCCTGGAAGATGGAGGCGAGCGTGGCGGCGGTGGAACCTTTGCCATTGGTGCCGGCTATGAGGACGGAAGGGAACTTCTCCTGCGGGTTGCCGAGAGCCTGGAGAAGGGTGCGCATGTGAGCGAGGTCAAATTTGCGGCGGGGGCCCTCCCCCCCCTGCTCACCGGGTAGGGGTGGGGCGAGCTCGCCACCGAGAGCGAGGAGGCGGGCGATGGGGTCGGCTGGGATGGGCATTTGGTTTCAGTGTAAGCGGGCGTCACTTTTTCTGACCCGAGAGATTGCCCGTGTGATCTGAAAAGCTCGTCTTGGCCGCTCTCTCCCTTGGTGTGCCGTTAGGTGTGCGATGGAAAGCTTTACTCGCGAGAACGACGTAGGGAGACTCGAGCTGCGGGCCTGTCCGCTCGGAACTATCGATTTACAGCTTCCCTGATGAAGTCAGGCGGCGTGTTGCGCGCTTTGCGTTCTAAACGCTTCGGGGAAGTGGTTTCGGAGCACATGCTACGAAAGGGCTGCTCGCCGGGTGAGCTTATGGGAAGGGGTGCAAGCCTACTGCAGCTCTCCGAGCTTCGACCACAACCAGTTCAGGTCCAGGTGGACCGGACTGCCGGGCAGCAGGAGCTGTGCGGCAGGCGTCCATGCAGCGTTGGTCCAAGTAAAGGCTTGCTGTTTTTCAGGATCGATCAGCCAAATGTAGGCTGTTCCCATGGTTGCGAAGTCGGCTGCCCTTTCCCGTAGATCGGCAAAAGAGTCGTCTGTGGACAGGATTTCAATCGCGATGAGGGGCGGCTCGGCCAGGGGGGAACTACTTAAAAGGCTGATGGGCGTCACAGCTATATCTGGAAGCCGGAACCTGGCCGGTTGGACTCGTGTGCGGACCTCAGACATCGGCATCACCTTCCACTCTTCCATGTGCAGCAGGAACCAATGACCCAATAGTGCTTGTGTAAAGGCGTGGAGTCGGGTCGGCATCGGTCTTTCCTTGATTACCCCATCGATGAACTCGGGGTCGTGCTCGTAGGATGTGTGCAGATATTGCTCTACGCTTATGGTGTTCACGATAGCGGCCATTCGGAAAGCCCTCACAAGCGAGGGTAATGCAAGAGGGCTGCTTTTGCGGGTCTGTTCGGAGCGGAATGCTGCTTCGATTCCACGGCGGCCAGCTGCCGGCAGCCTGGGGAACCGACGCCAGGCGAGAAGCTCAAGTGGCTTGCAGGGGATACGCTCCTCAACAAAGCTGCTCCATTCCCGTCATCAAGCGGGCTGCATTTCACCGCAGGTAACCGGCAGCGGGTACGATGGAAACGCATGCGAGTGACTAAAGGCTGGTTGGGGTTCTGTGCGCGAGGTGGTCTGGGTTGTTGGATGGCGCTGGCTGGGGGCGCCTCGAGCGCCGGCGCGCAAACGGGAGCAGGGGTGCCGACTCGAGCAGAAACGGGCGCGGCGCGTTCGGAACATGTGGGATTGCCCACGCAGCCGCAGACGGGGCTTGCTGCCGGGAGTCAAATCGCGCCGCGGACTGAACAGGTGGAAGTCGTGGGGTATCGTTCGCCGGTGGCGGCCCTGGAAAGCCCAGTAAGTACGCGGGTGCTGGCTGCAGCGGCTCTGCGGCGGGCGGCACCGGTGGGTTTGGATGGCAAGTTGCGGACGGTGCCGGGGTTCGATTTATTCCGGCGGAGCTCGTCGCTGGTGGCGAACCCGACGACGGAGGGTGTGTCGCTGCGGGGGCTGGGGTCGACCGCGGCGAGCCGGACGCTGGTGCTGCTGGGGGATGTGCCGCTGAATGACCCGTATGGGGGGTGGATTCACTGGGAGGAGCTGCCTTCGCTCGCGGTGGGGCGGGTGGAGGTGGTGCGGGG
>CAXTVG010000111.1:0-6607 GCA_964247505.1 uncultured Acidobacteriaceae bacterium | reverse complement strand
AAAAGCAGGTGCGTCGGCTGGAACAGGCTATCGAACATAACGGCTGCCCGCGAAACAAGGTGCGGGTCTTTTCCCCATCCGAGAGGATTCTCTCATATCTAGGACGGATTTGGCGTCCCGGTGGATGCAGGGGGCGCGGAACTCGGGTTTCAGGGCGTGGGCGCTGTTCAGATCCGGGACAGGAGCATGCTGTAGAACGCGGGGAGGCTTTCGCCCGCGCCGAGGCTGAGGCGGCGGTGGACCTTCATGGTCGGGTACAGCCGCGAGCCATTCGCGAGCTCGAGCGTGGGCACGGAGAACTCAGTGCCTGGGTACAACGTCATGGTCCAGGCGCCGCCGTGCAGCCGTCGCAGGAACTCGCCGAACCAGCTGCCCCAGAGCAGGATCAGCCATTCGCTGTCGGCCGGCGAAAGGGGCCCGGGTGCGGGGGAAAGGCGGTTGAGGATGCGTTCGAGCCGATCGATGGAGGCGGCCTCATAGGCGAGCTCCTCGCGGTAATCGGCGCGGGCAATCGCGGCGGCTTCGTCGGCGTAATCCTGAAGCATCGGCTCCAGGCCGGTCCATTGCTTGCCGCCGAAGCGTTTGCGGGCGGCTCCGTCGCGGGTTTGGGCGCGTTCCATGGCTTTTTTCAGGGTACAGGACCGGCGCGCGATGTACAGTGAAGGGTGGTACCCGGAGGTTTTGTTTCTTGCTGACTCGTTTTGCGCGCCGCGTCCTGGCGCTTTCTTCCCTGCTTGTTCCTTCCGTTTTTGTCCTGGCGCAGGCTCCGCAGTACCATGCGCCCGTGGTTGCAGCCAACAATACGCTTTCTGGCGTTACGTACAACAACCGCTACGAGGTGTACGGCGGGTTGGCGTACTCGCACTTCGACGCGGGCCCATCGCTTCTCCAGGGGTCGAACCTGGGCGGGTTTGACGTGCAAGGGGCGCGGTTTTTCACGCACAAATGGGCAGCGGTCGCGAACCTGCGCGGATACCTGGGCACCAGTGGTGCCACACCCAATCCTTACGGGATCAAGGGCCCGTTTGTGAGCGAATACATGGCGCTGGTGGGGCCGGAGTACCGGGTGGCTTCGAACCAGCACGCTTCCTTAACGCTCCATGCGTTGTTTGGCGGCGCGTATGGGTACTTCACGCGCGGCTTGCAGGACCAGAACGGCGCCAAGATCGAGCCGGCGCAGGTGGGATTTTTTAACGACCAGATTTCATTCGGCAGCGCTATCGGCGGGTCGATCGACCTGAACCGCTCGCCGCGTTTGGCGTTTCGGATCTCGCCGGATGCGACGCTGACCGATTTTTCAAGCGCTGGCAAGGGCGATTTCAAGGAGCAGTTTGGGATCTCAATCGGGCTGGTGTACCGGCTCGGGCGGCACATTGACCCGGATCGGCCGGGAACGCCGGTGCGGCCGGCGCGGTAAAAGCAAAACCGCCTGCGCGGCTGGCGGCCACTTCGTGGCGAGTCTTTGTGGGATTGTGGCCCTCCCGTCGGTCGGGATCAGCATCGCCGGACCGCGACCAACGGGAGCGCCATCTGAAGCCGAAAACACCCCACGAAGTGGGCGCCAGCCGCGCAGGCGGTTTTAGTTTCGGGTGACCGGCACCATCCGGTACAGAATGAGGTCATCCCGATCCTCATCGTCGAACGCATGCCAGTGCGCGACAGGCTGTAGTTTGTAGCCCGCGTCGTGGATGTCTTCGAGCGTACCCGGGTCGAGTTCGTTCCACTCCGCGTACCAGCCGGGGCGGTAGCGGCGGATACGGGTGGGCAGGTCGTCGGCACCGAAGTCGTCGCAGATCGCCGGCAGGTGGGTAAATAGAGTGATCTCGTCGCCGGAAATAGACAGCAGGATGCGATTACCGCCCGACGCATGGGAGTCGATATAGTTCGTAATGCCGCGCGCGGCGGTCCTTAACGAGTACTGCGGGCTGCGGGCAAAACCCACACTGCCGCGAACATCGACCGCGAACAGGAAGGCGAGGGCCGCGACGGCAGCCCAGCCGAGGACGCGACTGCGCAGGGTGAGCATTTGCACGGCGAGAACCGCGACAAAAATCACCGGGTAAGCCAGAACCATGTAGTAGCGCGGCTGCGGGCTGTTGTGCCACCCGGTAAAGGCGATGAGGCCGAGTGACGCCAGCACCGACGCGTGGACCAGCGGCGCGCGCCGGAACTCGGGCGAAAGCGCGGCGGCCAGGGCCATCAGCACGAGCGTAGTGCAGAGCAGCCAGGGCCCTACCCAAAGCAACCCGTGCGCGGCCCACCAGTAGCCGAGCAGGATGTCGTGCAGGCCCGAGGGCCGCAGCCAGTAGTTCGAATGGAAAAAGTAGTAGAAGTCCTGGGAGTACGGCCGGATTGCGAGCAAGTAATAGGCAAGCCAGGGAACCAGGCCGCCAAACGTCGCGATCAGCAGGTCCGCAAACGCACGGCGGGGTCGCCAGTTCGCGGCGTGGCACAGCAGAACGGCCAAGGCGGGTAAGAGAAAAATCGCCGTAGTCTTAGTGAGCACAGCCAGGCAGCCCAGCAGTCCCACCCCGGCGAGCGCCGCAAGTCTTTTTCGGGCCTGCCAGGGACGCAGCCGCAGGGCCAGCAGCCAGGAGCCGAGGGTCCAAAATGTAAGCAGGGGCTCAAGAATGGCGAGCCTGCTGAACGCCCACAAGAAAGCGCTCCCAGCGAGCAGGAGCACCGCGCCGGAAGCGGCAACCCGGCTGGCGCGCGCGGCGCGCATCACGGCGTAGCTCAGGAGGAGATTGCCGGCAAAAACCATGAGCGCCAGTCCGCGCGCGGCGTCCACTGTGACGCCGGTGACCTGGAACACGACCCACTCAAGCACGGGCCAGACGGGAAGGGCAACGGCGGTGTTCAGGTCGCCCGGTACGCGCCAACGCCCAAAAAGAACCTGGTGAATGGCGGCCTTGCCGTACCAGCCCTCGTCGGTGTACTTGGAATAGTCCATCCAGGGCGAGTCGTTCGGAAAGTCGGCCTGGAGGTGGACCCAGTGCAGCGCCCACAGGGCACAGACGACGGCGAGGAAAACCGCCCACAGCGCCCGGAAAACGCCCCTACTCGTAGGCAAGCGCGTCGATCGGGTCTTTGTTCGCCGCCTTGAGAGCCGGGTACATGGCACCGAGCAGCGCCCCGAAGAAGGCGATCGCGATGCCGCCGACCTGCCAGTGCCAGCCGATGATGAAGGGCAAGGTGGGGAACCGCTCGCTGAGGCCGAACTTGGTGAGTGCCGTCAGCCCGATGCCCAGCAGGATACCGGCGACGGTGAGCAATGCCGTTTCCCGCAGCACGGCGCGAACAATATAGCTGCGGGAAGCGCCCAGCGATTTGAGGATGCCGATTTCGCGGGTGCGCTCGGAAACGGCCGCGTACATGGACTGGAAGACGACCAGGAAGCCGACCACCGTGGCAATCCCGATGACGCTGTCGAGCGCCGGGGTGAAGCCGGGCAGGTTTTCGGGGGTCATCATGGACGTCAATTCATCGAGGGTTTGTACCCGGTATTGCTGCAGGTGGGGGGCGGCGTGAATCTCGCGGATCACTAGGTCCTGATTGGCGTGACTATCGGTTCGGAGGTAAAAAAGCGACGCGTTGTTGGGGTTGCCGAGCAGCGCGCCGAGGGTGCGGATGGGGATGAACTTGCGACCGCCCTTGCCATGCTTGACGATGCCCGAGATGCGGAAGGAATTGCCCTGGATTTGGATGATCTCGCCCACGTGATGGCCGCGGTCGGACCGGGCATAAATGTTGTCGACAATAGCATCGTTCGTTCCCTGGAACGGCCCGCCGGAAAGGAACACAAAGGGCTTCAGCGCGTTGTAGCTCTCGTAGTCGATACCCCAAATGGTTTCAACGGAGCCGACGGTGCTGAGATTGGTGATAACTGGGGCAGCAACGGCGACGTGGGGCAGCTTCCCGAGAACTTCGGCGATCTTCGCGGGGACAGGCGCGCCGCCGATGCCGGCCAGAAAGCTCGAGTTCGGCGGGCTCACGATAAGGTCGGCACCGATGCCGCTGGTGCGCTCCCGCGAGCCGGCGAGCTGGCCGAGCAGGACGCCGACTACGCACAGGATCATCACAACCTCGATCGCCACCGCGAGCATGGTGATGAAGGTGCGGACCGGGCGGTGCAGGAGGTTGCCGACGATGAGCTTGTTCATGAGGGGCGCTTCCCCAGAGTTTAGCAGGGCAGCCGAAAACGGGTGTAGGAGTGGAGCGGGCCGGAAAACGCCCTGCGGCGAGGCGCTGGTAGGCCCAAGCGTTATTTAAGTTACCAAACGGCGAATTTGCTGCTCCGAAGCCTTTGACGCGGGGAGAGGGGCGCACTAAGGTAGGTGCAAAGAGCGTGATCTCAGGCAAGAGGACTTCGGGGCCATGGGACAGTTTGGACAGGAGCTGCGACGGGAGCGCGAATCGCGCGGAGTGGCGCTTGAAAGCATCACGGGCGCGACCAAGATCAGCGGGCGGCACCTCGTAGCGCTTGAGCAGGAGCAGTTTTCCGCGCTTCCGGGCGGGGTGCTGAACAAGGGAATAGTGCGCGGCTATGCGCGGGCCTGCGGGCTGGATGAAGACGCCTGGGTAGGGCGCTACCTATCGGCTTACCAGGGGAGCGGACAAATCAAGGACGACGACCAAAGTTGGATGGAGTTCGCGGCGAACGTGGGCAAAGCACGCAAGGGCGACGATCCGGAGCCGCACAAACGGCTGCGCTGGGCCGGAATTGCAATGCTGCTGGCTGTGTTGGTTTTCTTCACCTGGTATGTGCTCACTGCGGTTCAGGCGAAGTCCGCTCAGCTGGTGCCCGGCAGTGGTTCGCCTTCTGCTGTGGCGCAGCTGCCTGAGCCGGGATAAATAACGAGTCGGCGATTGCTGCGCGGCGAGCACGTTCCGATTCGGAACCAAACGCCGAAGTGGGAATGCAAGGGACAAAAAAGAAGACCGCCAGAAAGCAAAACAGGCTGGGCACCCGCGATTGCCGTTAGGCTAGGCACATGGTTTTCTTCGCTGAACCCCGGGCGGTTGCCGCGTGTGTTGCGGTTACGGGCCTTGCCGCTTTGCTGCTTACCGTTCTCCTGCGAGCGCGGCGCTCGCGCCATCCCGCCCTCCTGTATGCGTGCGGCGCATTCATGGCCGTGCTCCATGGAGTGTGGATTTGTGGTCTGCTGGGCGCGCCCTTGTTTTCCTCCGCCCTGGGAACGCTCACGCTGCTTACCTTTCCGTGGTGCTTCGCGGTGACCAATAGTATGAGCATGGCGGGCTTCGGCACGCTGCCGGACCTGCTGTTGAACTATGCCCGCTATGTGCTGGGCTTCGGCGGGCTCCAATGCCTGCTGCTCACGCTTTTTGTCTGGGAGCTCAAGCTCGCGCCCCGCAGCCGCGCGCCGTCGCGTTCCCGTTCATCCCGTGCCTAATGCCGCTCGGCTGGCGCATGTACGCTTTCGCGACACCCATTTTGGTCCGGCCGCTCCGGCTCAGGTAGCATGGGAAGCTGGCAGCGTCCTGGGCCGGCTTCCTGCACCGATGCCGCCGGTCCGCCCGAGTTCCGTTTCTGTGCCCAGGTCTCTTTCTCCCCAGATGGCCCGCCTGGACCGGAGGGAACCGCTCTCGCTCGCCTCATGGAGGAAACACCCATTGCAAGCACGCGATAAGTTTCTCTTTACCTCGGAGTCGGTCACCGAGGGCCACCCTGACAAGATTGCGGATCAGATTTCGGACGCCATCCTGGACGCCTGCCTCCAGCAGGACCCGTACTCGCGGGTTGCCTGCGAAACCCTTACCGCCACCGGCCTGGTCGTCATTGCCGGAGAAATCACAACCAAGGCTTACGTCGATTTCCAAACACTGGTTCGCGGCGTGGTCAACGACATCGGCTATAACGACGCGGGGTACGGGTTCGATTGCAAGACCTGCGCCGTGATCTCCTCCATCAACAAGCAGTCCGGCGATATCGCGATGGGCGTGGACACGGGCGGCGCCGGCGACCAGGGTATGATGTTCGGCTTCGCGACCAACGAAACCGAAGAGCTGATGCCCCTGCCGATCTCGCTCGCGCACAAGCTCGCGCGGCGGTTGAGCGAGGTTCGCAAGAACGGCCAGCTGCCGTACTTGCGGCCGGACGGCAAAAGCCAGGTCACGGTGGAGTACGGCGCGGATGGCAAGCCGGCGCGGGTGGACGCGGTGGTGATCTCGACCCAGCACGCCGAGGAGGTTGCGACCGAAAAGCTGCGGGCGGACATCCTGAAGGACGTGATTCAGGTGGTCATTCCTGCGGCGCTGCTGGATGCCGATACGAAGTACCACATCAACCCGACGGGGCGGTTC
Source organism: uncultured Acidobacteriaceae bacterium (assembly GCA_964247505.1). GTDB lineage: Bacteria > Acidobacteriota > Terriglobia > Terriglobales > Acidobacteriaceae > EB88. Next base: position 283 of record CAXTVG010000111.1, on the reverse strand, counting down.
GTGATCGGCGGCCCCATGGGCGACACCGGCCTGACTGGGCGCAAGATCATCGTGGATACCTACGGCGGCATGGGGCGGCATGGGGGAGGCGCTTTCTCGGGCAAGGACCCGACAAAGGTGGATCGCTCGGCGGCGTACATGGCGCGGTATATCGCCAAAAACATCGTCGCGGCGGGCCTGGCCGAGCGCTGCGAGGTGCAACTGGCCTACGCCATCGGCGTAGCGGAACCGGTTTCGGTGCTGGTCGATACCTTCGGCACTGGGACGCTGCCCGCGCGGGAGC
>CAXTVG010000110.1:0-6664 GCA_964247505.1 uncultured Acidobacteriaceae bacterium | reverse complement strand
GCCCAGGCCGGGCGGCTCGGCATGGTCACGATCGCGACCAACATGGCCGGGCGCGGCACCGATATTCTGCTGGGCGGCAACACCGAGTTCATCGCCAAGCAGGAGATGGCCAAGAGCAAAAAAGCCAAGCCCGTCGCCGCCGCGCAGGGCGAGATCCAGGCCATCGCCGCGCCCGGCATGGAGCGCTGGTACTACCAGGGCCAGGAGTACGAGTGCACCGAGGCCGATTGGCAAAAGGCGCTGGAGCGCCACGCCGAGGAGGTTCGCCAGGAGCACGCGGCTGTGATCGAGGCGGGCGGCTTGTGCATCCTGGGCACCGAGCGGCACGAATCCCGGCGCATCGACAACCAGCTGCGGGGCCGCGCCGGCCGCCAGGGCGACCCCGGCGCTTCGCGCTTTTACCTGTCGCTCGAAGACGACCTGATGCGAATATTCGCGCGCGAGTGGGTTTCAACCCTGCTGCAGCGCATGGGCATGGAAGAAGGCGTGCCGATCGAGAGCGGCATGATTTCCCGCCGCATCGAAGCGGCGCAAAAGGCGGTGGAAGGGCAGAACTTCGAGTCCCGCAAGCACCTGCTCGAGTACGACGACGTGATGAACAAACAGCGCGAGGCGGTGTACGGCCTGCGCCACGGCTTGCTCGATGGCGCGGATCAGCTCGACCAGCGCGAGCTCGTGGTCGAGGACTACGTGCCCAACCTGCTCAGCACCATTCTCGACGAGACCGCGCCTGAAAAAGTCCACCCCGACCAGTGGGATACGGCCATTCTGCGCCAAAAGATCAAAGACCAGTTCGGGCTCGAGCTCGATGCCGAAGGTATCAACCCCGACGACCTGAGCCGCTCGCAACTCGGCGAGACTATCTTTGAAAACCTGAAAGACCGCTACACAGCCAAGGAAGAGATCATCGGCGCGGAAGGCATGCGTTATCACGAGCGCGTCATCATGCTGAGCGTGCTGGACGGCTTGTGGAAGGACCACCTGCTCAACATGGACCACCTGAAGGAGGGCATCGGGCTGCGCGGCTATGGCCAGCAGGATCCGCTGGTTGCTTACAAGCGTGAGTCGTTCGATATGTTTGAGCAGATGATGCTGCGCTTCCAGGAGGACACGGTTCGCTATTTGTACCTGATGCAGATCGTGGGGCCGGACGGCAGGCCGATTGCGCTGCCCACCAAGCCGCGCGGTGCCGCTCCGCCCACGGTGATGGCCGCACTCGAAGCCGTGCCGGAAGCAGCGCCGCAGCAGCAGGCACAGCGCCGGCCGGGGATTCCTGGGGGCGCGGCCTCGCGGCCGACCTCCTTTGTCCCCGCGCGCAGCACGCCCAGCGGGTTTAGCCCCCGCAATGGCGGCAATGGCAATGCCGCCGGGCCAAAAACCACTCTGAACAACACAGAAGAGCGCTTCCTGGAGCAGGAGCGGCAAAAGCTGAACCAGGCGCGGGAAGAAGGCGGAGCCGAGAACACGTCAACCCCCACGAAATAGGCGGGCACACGAAAAAGCGGCAGCCCGAAGGCTGCCGCTTGAGCTGATCTGTTAGCAGAAACTAAACAGGCTGGACGTTCTCAGCTTGAAAGCCCTTGGGCCCGCGCACGACGTTGAACTGAACGCGCTGGCCTTCCTGGAGTGAGCGGAAGCCGTTGGCGTTGATCGCCGTGAAGTGGACGAAAACGTCCTCATTGTTGCTCTCGCGGGTGATGAAACCGAAACCTTTTGCGTCGTTGAACCACTTAACTGTGCCTTGTTCCATGGTGCTGGTATTCCTCGATAGATCAAAATTCGCTGATATCGGAGCAAGGCGCAACGCATGGCAACTACTGAAAGAACCGTGCAGAACGAACCCACTCGGTAACGAGCTTGATTCAAGCTAACCTAAATCGCCTCGAGATACAACAATCTTTTGTAACAAAAGTTTTCCCGTTCCGTCCAAGGCTGTTCACGCGGGTCGGCCGCCTCGCCGATTTGAGCCCCAGCAGCAAGCAGGAGCATCGAAACAGAATGTCCGACCAGCTCTTTCTGAGCCTTTGGTACCCCAACTTCCGCATCGACGCACTTGGCCCCGCGCTTCTCGGGGTTTTGCGCCAGTTTGCCCTCATCGGCGCGGCGCCGGGCGACTCGGCCGACATCCACGCCGCTTCGGTATACCCCATTTCATGGTCGGAAACCCCGGTTTACAACCGGGTATATGACGAAGGTGAAGCCGACCTTGCCCGGCCCGCGCTCGCCGTCCCCGAGGCAATGGAGCAGCTGCACGAGGACTTTGCCTACGAGTTTGAGGTCGAGTGGGAGCTGTGGCAACCGGAGTCCAAGGGTGGCCTGGACCCGGTCTGGCGCAAGCTGCCGTCCCGGGTCCGCGTGACCGGCTTCGGCCCGGAGTTCGACGAGGAAGCCTACCTGACCAACGGGCAGGTGCGTGTCGGCTTCGGGCTCGACACGCCCTTTCTCCAGGAGGAGGTCGAGCTGGACGCGCAAGCCAGGGCAAAAGTGCGCGAAAACATCGCGCAGCTGGTCGCGCTGGTCCGCGCGATCGAGAAGAACTGCGGCATCTCCACCCTGCTGATCTGGTCCGAGTCGGGCGAAAGACTGGCTGAAAAGCTGATCGCGCGGCTGCAACAGGTACATTAGCCGTAATGGCGAAGATCGTAGTCGAAGGCACGCGCACGCAAACCATTCGGACCGTGGTTCTCGCGGCATTTGCCGCTGTGGCCGTGGTCCTGCTGGGAACGCTTGCCCTCCACAAGCTGAAGAGCCGGGCGGGCAGCTTCGACTTTCCGGAAAAGCTGGGAGCGAACATTTCGCAAACCGCGAATGGCTTCTCCTACTCGCAGTCCCAGCGCGGACACACGATTTTTACCATTCACGCGTCGAGAATCGTTCAGTTCAAAGGGGAACAGGCGGAGCTGCACGATGTTGCGATCACACTCTACGGGCCGCCGGGCTCCGGCCGCGAGGACCACGTAGCCGGTGCCGACTTTCTGTACGACAAGGGTTCCGGCATTGCTACCGCGAAAGGTCCTGTTTCCATCGATTTAGCCGCACCGGCGGCGGGCACTCAGGAAGCCTCGGGCAAGGCTGCAAATGCGATTCATGTCGAAACGGTCGGACTCCGGTTTGACAGCAAGAGCGAACAGGCGGAAACCGCAGGTCCACTCGCTTTCACGCTGCCGCGCGGGAGCGGTAAGGCGGTGGGCGGCAGCTACGACTCCAGAACTGGAGTGCTAGTCCTCCAGAGTAATGTAGAGCTACACGCGACCGAGAACGGCAGCCCGGCCTCGACCTTTGCCAGCCATGCGGAGCTGGTGCGCGACTCGCACGTGGCCTATCTGCTTCAGGTCCGCAGCGAGTTTGCGGGCGAGCACAGCTCCGCCGACCAGGCGATCCTGCATTTTCGGCCGGATGGCACGATCCAGCACGTCGACGCCGAAAACCACGTACACGTCATCTCCGCGGATGGCGGCCAGCTCTTCGCCACAAACGCTTCGGTCGATCTGGATGCGCGCTCCGAACCGCTGAGCGCCTCTGCCGGCGGCGGCGTCAACTTCCTTTCGTCCTCGCCGGAGCTGGAGATGCACGGCAACGCGGTGGAGGGGACGATGGTATTCGCCCCCGGCCCTGACGGAAAGCCCGCGCTGCACCATGCCCAGTTCCGCAATGCGGTTTCCTTTGTGCTCCAGCAAAACTCGCTCGGTGGCGACGCTCGCGGCTCGGCAACCCGCGAGATGACGGCGAGCACGCTGGACGTGGAGTTCGCGCCCGGGCCCGGCGGCCGCAGCTTGGCCGAAAGCGCGAGCGCCCGGGGCGGTGCCAAGGTCGACCTTCATGACCTGCCCTATGGCGCGCCCGCAAGGCACACCACCATCTATGGGCAGCAGCTCGTTGCCAAGCTGACGAACGGGCACGAGCTCAAGCAGCTGGACGGGTCGGGAGGCACGAAAGTGGCGGATTACGCGCCGGATGGAGCTACGGATACCACCACGGGCGACACGCTTCAGGTGAGTTTTCTTCCGGAGTCAAAATCGCGCGCGCCGCTACCGGCCGGCGCACGGGCGCAGCCAACGGGGCAATCTGCTGTAATTGCGACGGCGAGGCAAGCGGGGCACGTGGCCATGGATCTGCAGCCTGCTCGCGATGCCAAGACCCGGGACGGCTCCCCGCAGCAGGCGCTCTATGCCGATGCGACCGAAGCGCGGTACCAGGCGGCCACGGGCATGCTAATGCTCACCGGCGACGCAAACCACCCGCCGCGCGTGCACAACGACACCCTTGCGCTCCAAGCGACGGAGCTCGCAATGCAGCGGAACTCAGGCGAGGTAACGGCGCAGGGTGACGTGCGCTCGACGTACCTTAACAAACCGGCGGGCCCGGGCAAAGCAGCAGGCCCTAGCCTCGGGGGCCAGGGTGCTGTGCATGCCACCGGGGCGAGGGCGCAGGTGGCCCGTGATACCGGAACGGCGACTTTCTTTGGAAGCGGCAGCACCGCAGCGCGTCTTTGGCAGGGCGCGAACTCCGTTTCCGCGCCGGTGCTGGAAATTCAAAAGCAGGGCGGCTTGCTGCACGCCCACGGCGGCCCGGATGCGCACGGCGCGGTGCATGCAGCCTTTGCGGGCCAGGGTGGGGCTGCGCGCATCGCCGCCGATTCGCTCACCTACTCCGACTCAACGCGCATGGCGGATTTTCACGGCAATGTTGTGGCCCAGCAGGGAAACGGGGAAGTCCGCGCCGACACCGCCCAGCTTTTCCTTGCGGAGGGTCCGTCGTCCGGCCTGGATAGATTGATCGCGAGCGGCCATGTCGTGCTTACGCAGCCCGGACGCCGTGGATCGGGAGAAAAGCTGGTGTATACCGCCGCGGATGGGAACTACCTACTGACTGGCTCGCCCATGGAGCCGCCGCGGGCCTCGGACGCCCAGCGCGGCGCGACTACCGGCGCAGCGCTCTTGTTCCGCAGCGGTGATAATGGAGTGGAAGTACTCGGCCGCGATGCCGAAGGAGGGAGCCGTCGCACGGTGACGGATACGCGAACACCCAGGTAATGCGCAAGCTGTCTACCGAAGCGATCACCAAAACCTACAAGGGCCGCCAGGTAGTGCGCGGCGTTTCCGTGTCTGTAGCGCAGGGCGAGGTGGTGGGCCTGCTGGGGCCGAACGGCGCGGGAAAAACCACCAGCTTCTACATGATGGTTGGCCTGGTTACGCCTGATTCCGGCCGCATCCTGGCCGATGGAGCCGAGATTACGCGAGTGCCTATGTATCTACGCGCGCGCAACTTCGGTATCTCCTACCTGCCGCAGGAGCCATCGGTCTTTCGCAAACTCTCCGTCGAGGACAACATCCTGGCCGTGCTCGAGGCGCAGCGGCTGAGCGCCGCCGAGCGCCGATCTCGCACCGAGCGGCTGATCGAGCAGCTCAACCTCGGCCACATCCGCCGCACGCAGGGCTATGCGCTCTCGGGCGGCGAGCGCCGCAGGGTGGAAATCGCCCGCTGCTTGTCGATTCAGCCCTCGTTTATCCTGCTCGACGAGCCTTTTTCCGGCATTGACCCACTCGCCGTGGCCGATCTTCAGGTGATCATTGCGGGGCTCAAGGCGAGCGGCATTGGGGTGCTGATCACCGACCACAATGTGCGCGAAACGCTGTCCGTGACCGACCGGGCTTACATCATCAATGAGGGCCGCATCTTCCGCGACGGCACACCCCAGGCGCTCGGGCGCGACCCGGAGGTGCGCCGCGTCTATCTGGGCGAGAACTTCGTCTTCGCCTAAGCTCTCCCCCTATCGTCACGTTACGGAAGAATGACGAAAGCTGGTTCATCGGTATCTACTTTGGATAGACTGCACGCACCGGCTCCTCTCGCCGACGAGGTTTTCTTAACGAAATGGTCTCACTCCAGCCCAAACTGAATCTGCGGGTCGCCCAGCGCCAAATCCTGACGCCGGGGCTGATGCAGATGGTCAGCGTGCTTGCGCTCAACAAGATCGAGCTCAAGGACATGATCCAGTCGGAGATCACGGAAAACCCGGTCCTCGAAGAGCTGGACGACGCGGTGCCCATGCTGGACCATGTGGCCGGCCGCGAAGCCGAACGCGACCAGCCCGCGGAAAAACCGGAAGAGCGCGCCGACCCGTTTGAGGAGATCGACTTCGGGTCTTATTTTCAGGAGTATCTGGACCCCGGCTTCCGTTCGCCGCAAAGCTTCGAGCTGAACGAAAAACCTTCGATTGAAAACTTTCTGTCGCAGCCCGGCTCGCTGGTCGATCACCTGCAATGGCAGGTCGGCTCGCTGCCTCTGCCGCCGATGCTGCGCGGCGCTGTCGAATACATCCTGGGCAATCTCGACGAGGACGGCTACTGCCTGACCAGCGAGGGCGAGCTGCACGCAGGATGGCTGCGCGAGCTCGCCAGCCTTCAAACCTCCGAGCTGCCCGACGCTGAAGCGCTGCTGGCCGAGGCGCTGGAGGTGGTTCGCTCGCTGGACCCGCCGGGTATTGCCGCGTCGGACCTCCGCGAGTGCCTCCTGCTGCAGATCGCCGCATGCCGGCGCGAGCTCGCTCGCAAGGCACCGGAAGCGCGCATTTCGCTGCTCGGGGTCGCGCACCGCATCGTGGATGGCTGCCTGCCCATGCTTCACAAACGCGACCTGCGCGAGCTCGGCAAAGCCGCCCAGG
>CAXTVG010000109.1:0-6669 GCA_964247505.1 uncultured Acidobacteriaceae bacterium | reverse complement strand
GTGGTGAGCGCCGGTGCGCTCGCGCGGCCGGAGTATGTGCGCTACGCGTGGGCGAACGACGCGCTGAACGCGAACCTATACAACAGCGCGGGGCTGCCTGCTTCTACCTTTACCTCGGAGCCGCACATGCCCGAGCCGGGCTCGCGCCCGTAGGCTGCTGCGAGAAATAACAAAGGCTCGGAGTCATCAGCTCCGAGCCCTTGCTTGTAGCAACTCCAGATTGGCTCTGGAACACCGCCTGATAATGACCTCATGATAAATCGGCGGCGCAGAATTGCAAGACTTTTTTGATCGCTGGCCTTACGGAGGGCAGGAGAGTTGAACTCCCAGAGCTGATGAGACCCTGCGATCGCTTATCAGGCGGCGTCCAGTACCTACTGGATATACCCTCCAAACGCGATCCTGACTCGTGCAACATAGCAGAAGCAGAATCGTGGAAGAGCGTTTTAAAGGGGCCAAAGGTACCGTCGTACCGTTACCATAGGTGCCATGACGACAAGGCCCTTTCCCCGGCTCTCATTCAGGCGTTTTCTCATCGCCGCCAGCGCTTCGTTTTTAGCGCTTGCGCCTTCACCGCTGCGGGCGCAAACCGCTGCTTCAGCACCACTCCGGGTTGCCATCGTAGGCCTGGTCCACGGGCATGTGGGGGGCTGGTTTGATCAGCTTTCGCAGCACCCGGATGTGCAGCTGGTGGGCGTTGCCGAGCCGGATGCGGCGCTGCGGACTCGATACAGCACGAAATATCACCTTCCAACGAAGCTCTTCTACGCGACGGAAACCGACATGCTGGCGCACACGCAGCCTCAGGCGGTGCTGGTGTACACGTCGATCCTGGGGCACCGGGCGGCCATCGAGGAGGCGGCGCAGCACCACATTGGGGCGATGGTCGAGAAGCCGCTGAGCACGACCCTCGCGGACGCGCTGGCAATCCAGCAGGCTTCGCGGCAGTACAACGTGCCGGTGCTGGTGAATTATGAGACGACCTGGTACGCCTCCAACACTGCTGCGGCGAAACTCCTGTGGAGCGGCAAAATCGGCGACCTGCGCAAGCTGGTGGTGCACGACGGGCACCAGGGGCCGAAGGAGATCGGGGTGGGCCCGGAGTTCCTTGGCTGGCTTACCGACCCGAAGCAAAACGGGGCGGGCGCGCTGTTCGATTTCGGCTGCTACGGCGTGGACCTGGCCACCTGGCTGATGCACGGCGAAGCGCCGCTCACCGTGACGGCGGTTACCCAGCAGATCAAGCCGCAGGTGTACCCGAAAGTAGACGACGAGGGGACCATCATCCTGACTTACCCGCACGCGCAGGCAATTATCCAGGGCTCGTGGAACTGGCCCTTCGCGCGCAAGGATATGGAGGTCTACGGTGCCAAAGGCTATGTGGATACAGTCGCGCTCGACGGGCTGCGGATACGACTGCCCGGCGAGAAGGCCGAGCACGCGGAAACCGCTCCCCCGCTCACGCCGCCGAACGGTACTTCCCTGCACTATCTTGCCGCCGTGCTGCGCGGCCAGCTGCAGCCCAAGGGGGATTTAAACTCGCTCGACACGAATGTAACGGTCATGCGGATTCTGGACGCGGCGCGGACATCGGCCAAGGAAGGGCGGACGATTCACTTGAACACTGCCGGGAAATAAGACAGGGGCAGCGCGGAGCTGCCCCTCATTACGCTAATCTTGGTCTTCCGTCCTACAGTTAAGGGCCGAATCCGGTAGCGGACCCTGGGCTAAAGCGAAAGCGCTTGAGTAGAGAAGAACGCCGAGAAAATGAGTTTAACTCCGCTTCTCAGCGCCGCCAGTTAGCCGCCTACACTTATGGTAGGACTTCCACTGTTTATACTGTATTGAAGTGCTGTCCCCTCATATAGAGCGTACCCATGCCAATTGCACGACACATAATATAAACCCGTTGCAGTAGGCGTCCAAGTACCAGTGCCACCATAGGGCGAAATACCCAAACTAGAAACGACGTTCCCCCCAGATTGGTAAACGTTGAAGTTGAGTTGTGCACGGACATTCTCAATGCAACAGGACAACGCAACTGTAACGGCCACTTCCAGATTAACACGCACTGCGCTTGGAGATGCTGTAACTGTCATTGTTGGATAGCTACTCTGCGCACGTGCACCGAGGCAGAAGAGCATACAAAACGCGATTCCATTAAGAATTTGCTAGTGCGATTGTTTTTTATACGCGTAATCCTCCAGTGATTTGGTAAGCCTGTATTCCCACCACTGTGGTTTGCCGGTGAATGCTAATCGAAAAATGCCGTTCATGCTCTGCCCGCGACTCCTGCTAGAAAGAGAAGCGCGCTTGGACCTCAATGGTGCGGGAGCCCAAGGCGGTTGTTGTTTGGCCGAACGCCGGGTTGGAAGAGAATGTTCCGTCCGAGTTCTGTATCGCAATGCTGTCGTTAATTGCTCCACCGGAAACGGTGTTCTTTCCGCCGCCCGCCAGGTTCAAGCGGTTGTAGATGTTGTAGGCATCGGCTCGTATCTCAACTTGCCCGTTCTCGCCTAGAACCTTGTTATTCGGGAGTCCGAACGCTTTGGTCAGGGTCATGTCGGCGTCGATATAGTTGGGGCCATTGAGGAAGTTGCGCGCGACGCCCGGCCGCTGCGGCAGCGGAGCCGAGAGGGGAAAGTTAGGCCCGGGCGTCACGGCCGGAGCAGTGAAATAACTCAGCGATCCCCGGCTGTAATTCTTGTTGACGGAAGTTGTTGGATTGTTCGGGCCGGTCAAAAATGCGCTGTTGCTTGTATCATGGCCGGCCCCGCCTAGATAGGCCGCGGGCCGAAGGGCGCTGTAGTCCGAGCCCTGATAGTAGACGCCGCCGCCAGTGTTCGTGAACACCGGTGTCCACGGGAAGCCGCTGTGCAGATTCAGAATGCCCGAGATGGTCCAGCCGCCGACGACTTTTTCGAGTGCTGAATGACTGCCGCGGAAGAAGACCGGCTCGTACAGGCCGAAGAACTTGAACGCGTTCTGCACGTTGAAGTCCGAGCGACCGTAGGCCAGTCGGTTGTCATAGGGGTAAGGGTCTTCGACATAGGGCTGGGAGCCCTCGTCCATGCTCTTCGACCAGGTGTACTGGGCTTCGGCCTGAAACTGGCTGGAGAAGTTGTGCCGAAGTGTTGTGAGCAGGGCGTTGTAGTTGGAGTTGCTGTCGTTCGCGAAAAAGCCCACGCGCTGCAGCTGCGGGTTGAGAGGAATGCCCGCCGCAATCGCTGTCACGTTCTCGTTGTATTGGCGGATTAGGTGGCGTCCGATGCTGCCCTGGTAGCCCGCGGTCGCCACCCAGTTCTTCGCGATTTCCGATTGGGTATCGAACGAGTAGTGATAGCTGTAGATGGTGGGAACCTTGCCCGGGAAGGCCACAACGTTCAAAGTCCCGCCGTTTGCCGGCAAGTTATTCGCGTTCAAGGGCGCGGTTGTATGTGGATTGTTTGGGTAGCCGTAGAATGCCGTGGGACTGCTGGAGGTGGCGTACAGGATATTGGGATTGGTGGCCTGCGCGGTGGAGCAGCAGAACTGCGCGTTTGCGATCAGCGGAGGATTGTTGCCGCCGTTGCCCTGGATCGCAATCTCGTTCTGGTTGAAGCTTAGCCCGAAGCCGCCGCGCAGAACCAACTTGCCATTCTGCTGCTCGGGGCTCCAAGCGAAGCCGAGCTGCGGACCAAAGTTGAGGTTTTGCGGGTCGTAAAGGTTGCCGCCCACGCGCACCGAGGCTCCCGTGAGTTCGGCAGCTCCCGTACCTTGCCGAAACACTGCAAGGTTGTTCTGTTTGGACGAGATCGGTCCGAAGTAGCTCCAGCGAAGCCCCAGATTGAATGTGAGGTTCGGCTTCACCTTCCAGTCGTCCTGCACGAATGCGTCATACAGGTCTGAGCGAGTGTCCTGCCGGTTTGCCGTCACCGCGCCGGTAATAGGACTAAAGCTGCCGGTCTCCTGGTAAGGCGCGTCGTTCAGAAAATCCCACAGATTGCGGAAGTAGAACGAAGGCCGCGCGACATAGGTAGGATTGTTGAGGTAATACAATCGGGTCCACTCGCCGCCGATCTTGATCTGCTGGCTGGCGAGGATTTTCGTGATCGTGTCGGCATAGCTGTAGGTCCACTGGTTGAACACCGCCGGTCCAGGAGGGCCGAAGCCGTTGTTATTGATGGCAGTGCCAGGTTCCGTCCCCAGTGTGTCGATATTTGCCGAGGGCAGGCCAAAGGGCGCCTGCGGGTTGGTCGCGATCTCGTTGAAGCGCCAGCCTGCGGCGTTGACGCGCGCTTCGTTCAGGAGCGTCGGCGAGAAGGTGTGATCCCACAAGCCGGTAAATGCGTCGTTGGTGGGCGCGTGATTGAAAAGGTTCGCCGCGCGCACCGGGCCGACGTAGCTTTGCCTGCTGGTCGGGACCCAATAGATCGTGAAGGTAATGAGATCGTTCTTGCCCGCGTTTACATCGATGCGCCCGTTGTATTGGTCTTCCACCAGCGTGGTGGGATTGTTTGTGTTGAGCAGCGCGATTGTGGGCGTATCGGTGAGACCCCCACCGACACCTGGGTTTTGCGAGCTGACCCAGGTGGGATCGAGCGAGCCGAGCGGGGCGCCCGCCCGCGGCGAACCCAGATTCAGGCCTCCCGCCACGGTACGGCAGTTGACTCCTTCTTGGAGGCTGATGGTCGCGCAGGTAGTTGGGATGATGTTGGTGTAGGCGGGGGCTTCGCCCTGGAAGCCGAGATACTGCGCGCCGATGGTCCCCGGTTGAGCAAGGGCTGCGAACCCGGGAGCCTCATACCAGCCCTGCGCGGTTGTTGAGGTCGCGTTGCGCAGCCCCTCATACGCGAAAAAGGCGAAAACATGGTCTTTCCAGAGCGGACCGCCCAGAGTTCCGCCGAACTGGTTGAATCGGGACTGGTCGCGATTGACGCCGCGCGCCGCGGGCGTGCCGCCTGCGAATGAACCGGAGGTGTTGAAGCGCTGATAGGCGTTCAAGCCGGGGCGGTCGAGCTTGATGAAGGCGCTGCCGTGCACCTGATTGGTTCCGTTTTTTGTCACCACCTGGACCTGCGACGAGGAGAAGCGGCCATTGGAGGCGTCGTAGCCGTTGGAAATAATGTGTACGTCTTTTACGGAGTCCTCGCTGGGGGTAATGACCGAGGTGCCGCCCCACACTGCGCTGACGGTGCTGATGCCATTAATGGAGATGCCGTTGGTCTCGTTTTGGCCGCCGTTGCCGATGATCTGCGGCGCGTTTTCCGTGGCGAAAATACCGTCCGTAGCGTTAGAGCCGGCTCGGTTGCTGCCCGGCAGGCTATTTGTGCCGCCTCCGCCGCCCTGGGAGCCGTCCCCAAACGTGCCCGGCGCGAGCTGCGCGAGCTGGAACACATCGCGTCCGAAGGAGGGCAGGTGCTGGATTTGGTTGGCCGTGATGGTGCCGCTGATGGTGGCGGTTTCTGTGTCGAGGGCGGTGGCTTGCGAGGCATTCACGGTGACGTTCTGGGTTTCTGCGCCGGGAGTGAGCTGGACGTTTACGGCGTTGGCCTGCTCCGGGGTGACCTGGACGTTGTCGAGCTCGTTGCGCTGGAACCCGGCCGCGGTGACCACGATGGTGTAGCGGCTGGGCGCGAGCTGGTTGAAGCTGTACACGCCGGTGCCTGAGCTTTTGCGCGTAATAACCTGGCTGGTTTCGGTGTTGGTGAGGGTTACGGTGGCGTTGGGCACGACCGCGCCCGCGGGGTCGGTGACCGTGCCCTGGATGGAGGCGTTGTACTGGGCACGCGCAGCGGGCGCGCATACCGCCAGGGCGCTGACCGCCGCGATCCAAACCGCTTTGCGTCTTTTATCTTTCCTGCTCTGCATACCGGCTCCTTTTGAAAGTTCACGTTCGCGCGAGCCTCTCCGGGCCGCTTGCAGCTGCCTTGCCAAAGCTAAAAGCGAGACGGAGCGATGATAACCCCGGCCTTGGGTTCTTGCGCAAGTGCGAACAGAAAAGGCGGCTGGGAGGTTACCAAGGCATCAAGACCGCGGGCCTGAACGCCTGCTATGGAGAGAGCGGCGGAAAGGAGCCTCGCCCACGCTCGCGCGCCCATGGAAATCGAGTGCGGCCGGGCTGCCGGAGTTCGCCGCGGCGGCGCTGGGTGCTGCGTATGCGTGTGGTGCCGCTGCCGGACATGTTGGCTTTCGGCGCCGCCGCCGGGGTGGGGCAGCATAGGAGGCACGTTATTGGGCGCGCTCGGGCCGCTGTACCAGTAGCTGATCCGTTGGCTAGACGGAGCCGCGGTTGCCGCTCGCGCTGGTTTGGAGCGGTGTCGTGGGCGGCCTGTTTTCGCTGCGTTTGCCCGCGGCGTGGGGAAATGGAGATGGAGCTCTGTTGACGCTTGTCCATCCCGGGGCTGGGACGGAGCTCTCAACCGCGGGCACGGCGGGGGTGCTGTTTGTGCGTCTGCTCGCGACTTCATTTTGCGTGGGCGCAGGAAGAGTGGCGGGTATTTACACCTACGGTATTTGCCGGTACGGCGCTGGGCTGTTTGTTTGGTTTTCTGGTACATGCGCAAGCGCCGCTGGTGTTTGTTATCGGAGGAATGAGTTTTTTTCTGCCGTGACCCATGCCCCGCTGAAGAGCAGGCGCTAAGCTATCTCGCTCAGGATAGGCGCGCTGCTGCGCTTCCCAATGCAGCA
>CAXTVG010000108.1:0-6694 GCA_964247505.1 uncultured Acidobacteriaceae bacterium | reverse complement strand
TTCCGGAGCAGCGCACTTATCGCGGCTAGGAGCCGGAGAGCAGAGTGGATAAGAATGCTACACCCCGATAACTATTTTTTGCTTTCCGGCGTCACACAACGGAGAACTGTGAGGTAAGCTAAAAACTATGGCAAATAAAGAAGTGATCGCGGCAATTGACAATGAAATCGCTCGCCTGCAGCAAGCAAGGAACATTTTGGCGGGCGAAGAAACAGACGAAAGCACACCTCGCCGCGGCGCTGGCAGGCCGGCGGCTGCTAAAAAGCGGGTGGGGCGGCCGGCAGGCACCAAGCGGGTGCTAAGTCCGGAAGCACGCAAGCGTATCGCGGAGGCGCAGAAGAAGCGCTGGGCGGCACAAAAGGCTGGGAAGTAGACGCATTCGGCCGGCATAAATCGCACACAGGCCCCAACTTCATTTTGGGCGGCAAAAGGCAAGCCTTGGATAAACCTCCCAGGCTTGCTTGTATTGCTTACTGAGCTGCTGCTTACGAAGTTGACGAGCGGAACCACTTTTGCGAGAGCATTTCCGCCGTAAGTGGCTCCTTACGGGTTTGTTCTTGCAGTGTTTGCGTTTGCGCGGAGCGCACCTTGTCCGCGGCAACGTAAACAGGGGCCAGCGGCACGGTTCCATTCAGCGCGCTGATGCTTTGAGCGCGTTTGGTGCGCGGTACAACCCGGCGCTCGCGCTTCTGCCTGGCGGCAATGCGCCTGGGTTCCGGCGGCGGCAAGGCTGCCGCTTTCACGGCCGCCGGTTTCAGTTCAAGCTCAGCAACAATGTCGAGAGGATCGACGAGGGTTTTTTTCCGTCCGCGCGCGCGCGGCGGATCGGAGATCAGCAGGGTGCGCGCAGCGCGAAGACGCTCGAGTTGCGCGTCCAGGAGGGCGATAACTTGGGGATACGACATTGCGTTTCTATTCTACCTTTGTTTGCCGGAATACGGCTTTGGATTGTTGAAATTCCGCAGGGAGGAACAGAAACTTATCCTCGCCTTTAGCCGCCGAGATGACCCAGCGCGATGCCGATAGCATAGGTAACAGCGCCCTCGACCGCGCCGACTAGGGTCATCTCAATCCCGCTGCTCCACCAGGAGCGGATGGTGATCAGCGACTTAGCCGCGCCCACGGCGAAGTGCGCCGCGAGCGAAACAATGGCGGCGGCCACTACGGCACTTACCCCGGACATAAAGAAAAACGGTATCACCGGGATCAGCGCGCCGATTGCGGTCGAAAGCGCCCCGGAAGTCGCGGACACCCAGGGCCGGCTCAGCCCTTCCTCGGTAATGTCGAGGCGCTCGCGCGCGAGCGCCTTCACCAGCTTGGCTTTGTCTTTTGCGATGTGGTCCACAAAGCGGTCGGCATCGTCGACAGCAAGGCCACTTACCTGGTAAGTAAGCGATAGGAGCTCGCGCGCCTCGCTCTCGTTCATGTGGACCGCTTCTTCTTCGCGAGCGTACTCGGCCTGGTAAATTTCGCGCTCACTCTTGGCCGCGAGGTAAGCGCCGGAGCCCATGGAAAGTGCGCTCGCGACCATACCGGCGAGCCCGGCGATAAGCACAAATTTACTGTTGCCGGTGGTGGCGCCGGAAACGCCCGAGACGATGCCGAAAATAGAGCCGAGCCCGTCATTGACGCCATAGATAGCGTCGCCGATCCAGCTGGCTGCGCGGGGGCGGCCCTTTTCTCGCGCCGCGATCAGCTCGTCGAGCGCGGACTGCGGGTCGTGAACCGGGCCCTGGGCGCGCGGTGGCCGGTTGCGTATGAGGCTGCCGAGAGTGCGGTAGTGGGCCTGCTCGTCTCGGATGACCTGCTCAAGAATCGCGAGGCTTTCCCCGTCGCCAAGCTCGCGCAGCTGCCGGCTGTAACGGGCCACATCCCGGCTTTCGTCCAGCTCCAAACGGCGCAGCGCGAGGGCGCTGCCGCCCACGCGGGTGCTCAGCGCGTTGGCCTCGCCGGACGGTGGGCCCTTATAAGCGGGCCGGGCGCCCGTGAGCGCTTCGATGCGCCCGGCCCACAGGTCCGCGTGTTGCTTTTCGGCCTCCGCGAGTCCCAACAAGGCGCTGCGGCGCGCGGGATCGTTTTCTCGCTCGGCCAGGGCAGTGTAAGTGTGGAAGCCGGTGATTTCAGTTTGCCAGTTGCCCTGGAGGGCAGCGAGCAGGCGGCCGCGCTTTCCGTTTGCCGGCATGGAGTGGTTTCTCGGGGGCGAGCCCGGACGCAGTGCGCGAGCCCAATGTTAGGAAATACATGCGTTCGTTTGGACCCAATCAAATCGGAAGAAAAGAACTGGGCGCGGAGAGCGGGAGATACAAAAATCACTGTTCCCCACGCCCTAAAGTAAAGCCGGACCGCGGTTTCAGTCAACGATAGCGCATCAATCACCTTGCCGCGTGCAACGGCCTGCGAAAAGAGTGAAGCGTTGCGAGAGTGGACAAGCATGCTGCGGGCGCTCAAAACGGGCGTGACAAGTTTTGCATCGGTCGCGGCCTACAATAGCCTGCCGAGCCCCGTGGCGACGCCAGGAAGGACGCGCGTCGTTAGAAACCTTTTCGTGCTGCCCGGCTTCTTTGACGTGCCCGGCATCGCGGCGCATCTTGGAAGGCTGCCTTTCCCCGAGGAGAGCAGCGCGCCTTGGGCGGTGGGAAGCGACGCTTTTTTGCGCGACACCCTCCACGGTGTCAACTCCGCCAATCTCCAGCTTGCGCCCGCATCTAGCCGCTCGACCCGCTCACGCTTGCCCTTGCCGCTGCTGCGCTCCTCTTCATATCTGCGCTCGCAACAGCCGTCCCCGCCTGGCGCGCCACCCAGTTCGCCCCTGTTGTCGCTCTCCGATCGGAGTAGGAGATTTTGTACTCTGAACCAGCCTCAAGCACGGCGTTCGCCGCTCGCATGGCGGCCATTAACACAACTGCTTGCCTGCAAGCATGGATTGCTGTACTTTCCTGTCATCCACGCCCGTTCCGACATTGCTCGACGATCTGGATGCCGTAACGGGCCGCTAGCCTTATCGCATTCTCGATCCGGTTCACTTACCTGACTTAAGGGCGCGTCGGTTTTTTGCATAGCAGGGGATTACCACCTTGTTGATATAAGTGTTTCCGTCTAAATTGAAGCGGCTGCTTAGCCATGCGGCGCTCGCTGTGAGTCGCTCACACATGGAAGAAGCTGGCCCATGAGGGATCGAGGGCCTGCCATCGCTGTGTGCTGCACCAACTGGTGGGGTGCTCTGGAATGTACAGCAATCCGTGGCCGACCGAGCAAACCATCTCTGTCCCGTGCCAGGCGAGAAAACTGCGGGAAGGGTGGCCCACGTGTGCCGGTTGGCTTAGTAAGCGAAGGCACGTGGGGCAACGGCGGCGCTGGTCCCGGATAGCCCACCGCATCGCAAACAGCAGCCCGCAAAAGCCGGAAAGCATCTGAAAGTACTCCGCGGGAGGCGACCCTATGGACATGGCAGTATATGCAATGCTGAGCGATAGGGTGTAAGTCGCAGCACCGGCAAGCAGGAGCTTCAATGGCAGAAAGGCCCAACGCCTAAGCCAGGGTGTACGGCGCGTCTTGCTTCCATTTGCAGGATAATCCCCCAACGGTAAGGGTGTCGTGGCCGGCAGTGCAAGGCAGGCCAGCAGCAGCACAAACAGAAACAACGATCTGGGTTCTAATCGGCGCTGCGCCAGTGAGGCGCATTCATACCGAGCCACCGAGCCCGACGCCTGCGTTGCCAGTAAATATGAATGACGGAGATCATCTTTTCGCAGCGCACCCTCGATGCCAGGCGCCAGAACAAATCCGGCCGTACCGGATGGCAGCGTAGCCAATGCGCTGTCGCTTTCAAGCAGGATGACGTCCATCTCGCCCGGCACCGGCCACGATTGTTCAGGCGCAACGCTTAGGACGGAAACTTCCTGCCCGGCGATGCGAATCGTTTGGCCTCGAACGCTGGAGACGCTCTGAAGGTAGCGCCGCCACACCCTGCGCGATACGATCGCCCCTCTTGAACGACGGGGCAGCAGGGATGGAGCAAGCACGCTCAGCATATTCTCACTCGCATACGCCACGCGCAGGCGCGCCGCGGATCCGGCACGAAACCGCACCCCTCGCAAGAGCGGGCGATAAAAGATCATCTTGCTAGAGAAGGAATACTTGCTCGCCTTCCATGAACGGTACTCGTCCAGACTCACGGTAGGAACGCTGTCTCCCAGGTAGCCGTCGCGAGAAACGAGAACGAGGCTGTCCGTTGTGTGAGCCGGAGCGCCAAAGACTGCACGGCGCACCTGCGGAGCACATACCGAGTACATAAGGCTCAAGGATAAAAGACCACCCAGGATCGACATGCAGCGCAAAGGTGAACCCGGCTCCAGCCTTTTTGCAATCCTGCCTGGGATCCCGCGTCCGGCTAGGCAGGAACGAACTGCCAAGGCATCGCGAAAAGCACCCGCGCAGAAAGCCGTGACCGCTTTTTCGCCATGCCAGCCGCGCTGTGTTTCGAGGCCGCAGGCCCGGCCTACACACCAAAGTTCACCCATCCATTCGGCAAGCCACTCTGCCCTGTGGACGCGGGGCACAAGCAGGGCCGAGGCCTTCACCAACGCAAACGCGACAAACCACGAGTGCCATAGCCGGAGAAAGATCAAGGCTTGCGTACCTCCAGCTCCGGCAGCAGCTTTTCAAGCAGCGGATAGCGCCGGCATGCGGCAGCTAAGGCAAGCTCCCCGCCGCGCGTCAGCGTGTAGTACTTGCGCGCAGGACGATCTTCCATTTCAGCAGCCGCGGCGCTCTCCCATTCGGACCGGATGAGTGAATCCCGTTCCAGCCGCCGCAGCGCCGGATACACCGTCCCGCTCGGTAGACCCGTCTGCTCCATCACGCTGAAGCCATAACGAAAGCCAAGGTGCAGCGTTCGCAAAATCATGGCGGCGGTGTGGGAGATTTTGACCGTGGCGGGCATGCAGCGATTGTATCGACGCAGCGAATCCACTTGACGAATGGGACTGCTGAAAGTAGTTTACTACATAGGTGGGCCGTCATGCTCGTTGCGCAAAACCTCTCGAAACGCTACCGCGGGATCCCCGCGATCTCCGATATCAGCTTTCGCGTCGACGCGGGCGAGATCGTCGGCTACCTCGGCCCGAACGGCTCGGGCAAGAGCACCACGGTCAAGATCGTCACCGCCATGCTCAAACCGAGCGCCGGGCGCGTTCTGTTCGACGGCCGCGATATCCTTGACGACCTGCCCGGCTACCGGGCTTCGCTCGGCTACGTGCCCGAAGAGGCGCACGTCTACACGCACCTGTCTGGCCTCGAATACCTGCAGCTCATCGGGCGGCTGCGGCAGCTGCCTGAGACGCTCATCGAGCATCGGGCCAACCGCATGCTGGAGCTGTTCGGGCTCCAGCCCTGGCGCTGGACGCCGCTCGCTTCCTACTCAAAAGGCATGAAGCAGCGGGTGCTGATCGCCGCCGCGCTGCTGCACGACCCCAAGCTGCTGATCTTCGACGAGCCGCTTTCAGGCCTCGATGTCGTCTCAGCCCGCTTGTTCAAAGACCTGCTCGAAGCGCTGGCCGCCGAGGGCAAAGCGATCCTTTATATCTCGCATGCGCTGGAAACGGTCGAGCAGGTGTGCAGCCGCGTCATCGTGATCGCCGGAGGGACGATCCGCGCCGACGCACCCCCGGCGGAGCTCAAGGGGCTGATGAAGCTGCCGAATCTCGAAAGCGTATTCGCGCAGCTGGTCCGGCAGGTCGACACCAAAGCAGCGGCCGGGGAGCTGGTCCGCGCGATCGGCGGCGCGCATGCGTAGTAGCCGGGGAGCCGCGCAGCCGGAAAAACCCGTCGTGCTCTCCTGGCTCGCCCGGGTCGAGTGGCAGGAGCGTGCGCGCCCGCGCGGCAGCTTCGAGGTGCTGGTCCGGCACCTGTTCGCCCGTCTGCTGCACAGCACAACGCTCGACATGGACGACGCTGCGTCCGCCGGCCGGACGGCTCAGCTCGCGTATGCCGCGGCGCTCCCGATGCTGCTCTTCGCGCTCTACCTGTTTCCCGCTTACCACAATCCGCTCGGCAAGCCCGGGTTCTGGGAGCAGGCCTCGCACCACTTCTTCTATGTCGACGCAAGCTTCGCGGTCATGGGCCTCGCCGCCGTGCTGCTCTGGGACGGGCTGTTTCCCGATCCGCTTGACGCGCTCATCCTCACGCATCTGCCTGTCTCCGCCGGTCGAATGCTGGCCGCCCGGGTGCTGGCGCTGGCAGTCTTCCTGGGCGGTATCCTGCTCGGCACCTCGTTTCCCGGCATCCTGTTCTTTCCCGCTGTCGCCGACCTCCCCGTCCCTTTCCCCCGGCATTTTCTGGCCCATGCCGCCGCCGTTTTCGCGTCAGGGCTTTGCGCGGTCTTTGCAATCCTTGCTTTGCGGGGCGCTGTGGTCTGCTGCTTGAGCCAACGCTGGGCGCAGACACTGTCGACGATGCTGCAAGCCGCCTGCGTCCTGCTCTTCACCATGCTGCTCGTGGTCGAGCCGCTGCTTGCGCACCTGCTCCCCTCCCTACTCGCGTCCCCGGCTTGGCGGTGGTTCCCTCCGTTCTGGTTTCTCGGCTTGTACGAGCACTGCTCCTGGGCGCGGAAGCTCCGGCCGCCTTTGCCGGGTACGCGAGATCCGGCCTGCTCGCTCTGGCTGCTCTCGCGGCGGCCGCAGCCGCGCTCTACCCG
>CAXTVG010000107.1:0-6790 GCA_964247505.1 uncultured Acidobacteriaceae bacterium | reverse complement strand
CCACAAAGGGACTAACTTGGTCTCGTAAGGAGGTTAGCGATGGAGTATTCCGTGCACCAGGCAAAGACACAGTTTTCGAAAATTTTGGCGGCGGTCGCGCAGGGCGAAGAGGTAATTATCACCTCGGGGCGCGCTCGTAAGCGGGTTGCCAAGGTGTCGCGAGTAGAGGAGCCTAAGCGCAGCCCTCTGGGATTTGCGAAGGACATCCTTCCCACGCCCCTCGGTCCTGAATTCTTCGAGCCTTTGCCGGAGGAAGAACTGCGGCTTTGGAACGGAGAGGGTGATTGAGGTATCTGCTCGATACGCACACGCTGATTTGGGTCGCCATGGAAGACCCGAGGCTTTCCCCGGCCGTCGCCTCGCTGCTTGTGGCCGACCCCGGTTCTGCGTGTGTCTCCGCTGCTTCGGGCTGGGAGATCGCAACAAAAAACCGGCTTGGAAAGCTCCGCGATGTGGAAGCTCTTCTGGATCAGTTTGAATCGCGCATCGAGAGTATAGGTTTCGGCATGATCGATATCACCGTGCGGCACTCGATTTTGGGAGGCCAACTCAAGGGCTCGCACGGAGACCCTTTCGATCGCATCCTCGCGGCGCAAGCGCTGCTTGAAAACCTGACTCTTCTCAGCAACGATCGCGAGCTCGACGCCTTTGGCGTGCGGCGGTTCTGGTAGCGACGCTGCCGGACATGCTGAAACGGAAAGCAGCCCTGACCATTTACTGCCTGTGCTTCGCGCAAGGAACGTTTGCGCATGTGCTTGAGATGACAAGGCGAGGCTGGCCGCCGTACCACCATGGTCCGCTTGCGCTGCGTTTCTTCTGGACAGCTCTCGTTGTGCTCGACCCGGCGGTGATCTTCCTGCTGCTCAGGTTTCGGCAAACCGGTCTTCTCGCCGCGGCGATTACTATGCTGCTTGATGTGGCCGCGAACAGCTACGCTGCCCTTGCGTTGCACGACGACGGCTTCGCGCTGGCATTGCCGCTTCAATGCTTATTCCTCGGCTTTGTTCTAGGTTCTTTCCCTTTTCTGTGGCCGGTGACGTTTAGAGTGGAGAAGTCTGCTGTCCGCAGCTGAAAGGTCTTGCATGCATCGCTGGTCCAAACTTTTTATCCCTACCCTGCGCGAAGCGCCCTCCGATGCCGAGGTGGCGAGCCACAAGTTTCTGCTGCGCGCGGGGTATGTGCGGCAGCTGGGCGCGGGGATTTACTCGTACCTATTCCTGGGGCAGCGGTCGGTGAACAAAATCGTCGCAATTGTGCGCGAGGAAATGGACCAGATCGGGCAGGAGTTTCTGCTTCCCGCTCTGCTGCCGGCCGACCTGTGGCAGCAAAGCGGGCGCTGGGCCACCATGGGCGAGAATATGTTCCGGCTCAAAGACCGCAAGGGGGCCGAGCTTTGCCTGGGCATGACGCATGAGGAGATCATGACGGACATCGCGCGCAAGGAGCTGCGGAGCTACAAGCAGCTGCCGCAGATCTGGTACCAGATCCAGACGAAATTTCGAGACGAGCCGCGGCCCAAATCGGGCCTGCTGCGGGTACGGCAGTTCCTGATGAAGGACTCCTACTCGTTCGACATCGACGCGGCGGGGCTGGACCGGAGCTACGAGCTGCACGACCAGGCGTACCGGCGGATTTTCACGCGCTGCGGGTTGGAGTTTGTCGCGGTGGAGGCGGACTCGGGGGCGATGGGCGGCTCGCAGTCGCAGGAGTTTATGGTGTACACGGACGCGGGCGAAGACCTGATCGCGAGCTCGGACGTGACCGGGTACGCGGCGAACATTGAGAAAGCCACGTCGCGCCTTGCACCTGTAGACGACCTCCCGCCGGCGGGCGACGGAATGCCGGAGCTGGTGCACACGCCGGGCAAGGCGTCGATCGCGGATGTGGCGGAGTTTTTCGGAATCCTGCCGGCGCAGGATATCAAGTGCGTGGCGTATATGGCCGAGGTGCGCGACAAGGCAGGCAAGAGCGCGTGGCGGCCAGTGGCGGCTTTCCTGCGCGGCGACCACCAGGTGAACGAAACCAAGCTGCTTGGCGTTCTGGGGGCGGCGGAGCTGCGGACCATGAACGGGGACGAGCTCGCGCGGTGGCTCCGCGGTCCGGCTGGGTATCTGGGGCCGGTTGGGCTTGCGCCTGCTAAAAGGCTAGGTGAAATCGGGCTTGCGGTGGTCGTGGACGCGGGGCTGGAAGGGCGGCAGAACCTGGTTTGCGGCGCGAACAAGCTGGATTCCCACTACCGCAACGTAACGCCGGGGCGGGATTTTGGCTGGACGGTGTTAACTGACATTCGCGAAGCAGCTGAGGGTGAGGACGCGCCGGATGCGCCGGAAGGAACCCGCGCGCCGCTCCGGATCGGTAAGGCGGTCGAGATCGGGCATATTTTCAAGCTGGGCTACCGGTATGCCGAGGCGCTGGGGGCGCGGGTGCTGGACCGCAACGGCAAGGAGGTCACGCCGATCATGGGCTCCTACGGGATCGGGATCGAGCGTATCCTGACCGCGGCGATCGAGCAGTCGGCCCAGCAGAAGCCGGACGAGAACGGGTTTACGCTGCCGCGCTCGATCGCTCCGTTTGAGGTGGTTGTCACCGTGACAAACGTGCGCGAGGCGGCGCTGCTCGAACTCGGGGAACGGCTGGCTGCGGAGCTGGAAGCGTTGGGCGTGGACGTGCTCCTGGACGACCGGGACGAGCGCGCGGGGGTCAAGTTCAAGGATGCGGACCTGGTGGGCATTCCCTTCCGGGTGAACGTGGGCAAGAAAGCTTCCGAGGGCGTGGTGGAGCTGGTGGATCGCGCGCGAGGCACGGTCGAGGACCTCCCGCTGGCGGAGCTGGCAGGGCGGCTCCGGGCGCGATAGGCTCGGAAACAGAACGGGGCGCTCCTGCGTCCAAAGCATTGCGCGCTTGGGGTCCCCGAGCGTGTGTGTGCGAAACCAGGGCAGCGCCGGAGAGAGCGTGAGACCCTAGAAGTAAAAGGCGGTCCACCCCTTGGCGATTCGAGTTGCTGTTCCCCGTCCCGGTGTTTCCAGAATGAGCCCCGCGCGCCGCGTGCTGCTGGCGGCGCTAGCGGCTTTGCTCGTGGCAGTGCTCGCCGGGGCGGCGGTGTTCGGGTTCTACTACCATAAGTACGGCGTCATCGTGGACCAGCGGCTCCAGAAGCCGCTCTTCGTCAACACCGCGCAGGTGTATGCGGCACCACGCCAGGTGCGCACCGGGCAGAAGCTTTCAGCGGCAACGGTCGCCCAGCAGCTGCGCGCCGCCGGCTACAGCGAAGGCGGCAGCGCGCCCATGGGCACCTTCTCGGCAAACGAGGACAGCATTACCATACGGCCAGGCACGCAGAGCTTTCACGCGCCCGAGGACGCGACCATCACCTTCGACAAGGGCAAGGTGGCGCAGATCACCGCGGCCAACAGCGAGCAGCTGGCGAGCTACGCGCTGGAGCCGCTGCTGATCACCGGGCTGAGCGACCAGAACCGCGCCAAGCGCCACCTGATCACTTATAACGAGCTGCCAAAGTACTTAGTGCCGGCGGTGACCTCGATCGAGGACCGGCGGTTTTTCTCGCACGGAGGGGTCGACTACATCCGCATGGTTGGCGCCTTGCGCAACGACCTGCTGCACCGGCATAGCTATACCGAGGGCGGCTCGACCCTGACCATGCAGCTGGCGCGGGGATTTTTCCTGACCCCGGCCAAGCACATCAAGCGCAAGCTGCTGGAAATCCTGATTACGTGGCACCTGGAAAGCCACTTCAACAAGCAGCAGATCTTCCAGATGTACGCGAACCAGATTCCGCTGGGGCAGGCGGGTTCGTTCGCCATCAACGGGTTCGGCGAAGCGGCGCAGGTGTATTTCGGCAAGGATGTGTCGCGGCTCAACCTCCAAGAGTGCGCGCTGCTGGCGGGGATGATCCAGAGCCCGAGCCGGCTGAACCCTCTGCGCCACCCGGTCCACGCGGTGGAGCGGCGCAACAGGGTGCTGGACGCGATGGTCGAGACCGGGGCGATCAGCAAGGCGGAGGCCGAGGAGGCCAAAGCGTCACCCTTGAAGCTCGCGCCGATCAGCGTGCAACAGGACCGCGCGCCTTACTTTATCGACCTGGTGCGGGACCAGATTTCAGCGAAGCTGGGAGACACGAACTGGAACCAGGAAGGACTGCGCATCTACACATCGCTTGACCCGGAGCTGCAGGCCATTGCAGGCGCCGCTGTCGATGAAGGCATGCAGAAAGTCGATGCCATGGTGGAGCACAAGCATGCGCGCCTGAAGCTGCCTGGGCCCATCGTTTACCCGCAAGTGGCCTTGGTTGCCATAGACCCGCATACGGGCCAGATCCTGGCGCTGATCGGTGGCCGCAACTACGGGGTCAGTCAGCTGAACCACGCGGTGGCGCATCGGCCTACCGGCTCCACCTTTAAGCCTTTCGTGTATGCGGCTGCGTTTAACTCAGCGCTTGCGGGCACACAACTGACGGCACCGGATGGCACAACAGGCATCTTCACGCCGGTCACCATGCTGCCCGACAACGAGGAGCAGGTTTTCCAGCTCGCGAACGGCGAGGTGTACAGCCCGCACAACATGGGTCACGAGCAGAAGGACACCATGACAGCGCTGAACGCGCTGAAACTGAGCCAGAACATCGCCACGATCTCGCTCGCGCAGATGGTGGGATTCGGCAACGTTGCGGCGCTGGCGCGCGAGGCCGGCATCGTCGCCGCGCGCGCAACCCCCTCGGTGGCAATTGGCGCGTACGCTTCCACGCCGATCGAGATGGCGGGCGCTTATACCGCGTTCGCCAACAATGGCGCCGCCATCAAGCCCTGGATGCTCGCCTCTTTGCGCACCGCGAACGGTGACCCGCTCCAGGACTACACACCTTCCAGCCGTCCGGTGCTGGATCCGCGTGTTGCCTACCTCACCACCTCCATGATGGAAGCGGTCATCAACTCGGGAACGGGTGCCAGCATACGCGGCCAGGGTTTCGCCGCCCCCGCGGCCGGCAAAACGGGTACGGAGCACGACGCCTGGTTCGCAGGCTATACCAGTAATCTGCTCTGCGTGGTGTGGGTCGGGAACGATGACTATTCCGACCTGCGGCTGGAAGGCAACCAGGCTGCCATCCCAATCTGGACGGCCTTCATGAAGGGTGCCGTCAAGCTGGCGCAATATTCGGACACCAAGCCGTTCGACCCGCCGCAAGGGGTCAGTGTCGTTACGCTGGATAAGGCCACAAACCTGCTCGCCGACGCGAGCTGCCCGAGTGACTATACGGCCGCGTTTCTGGACGGGACGGCGCCTTTGAGCACCTGCGACCAGCCGGCGAACGACCAGCGCAATCTGTTCCAGAAGATTTTCGGGATCGGTCACGACCAGGCGGGAGCGCCGCAGCAGGCGCAGCCTGTGCTGCCAGGGCAGCCTGGGCCGCCGCGCCCGAACGCGCCGCAAACGCAGCCGGGAGTACCCGCGCCCGCGCCGGTAGCAACGGCTCAACAGCAGGCCGCGCCGCAGCAGCAGCCCGAGAAAAAGCAGGGGTTCTTTGGGAAACTGTTCGGGAAGAAACCAAAACAGGACAGTGCGCCGCAGCAGTAGGCGGTTTTTGCTTGAAACCGCGGGCGCACGAGCGCATCATAAGGAGCAAGTGAGGCGGAAATAGTTTCGCCGGAGGCTTCAGAGCACCCCCGGCGAGGTTCGGCGCTACTTCCGCAGCGCAGTCCAGAGCAAAAGAACCACCGCCATCACCAGTCGCCAGTCAAGCACGACGGTGATGCGCAGCCGGAGCCAGGAAGAGTTCTTCTGGTTCAGGTCCACATGCCGGTCCTCCTTTCCTCGGGCGGCTCCTCAGGTCGTTACAGCGACCTAGGGCCGCCCGATCCGGTTTTGCTGCCATTGCACTGAAAAGGAAAGAAGGTGGGCTCAGTCTACAGGCGCGGCCGCGTTTTAAGGCTCAACAACCCACACGTTTTCGCCCGTTGGTAACCGCCCAGCCCGCGACCGGCTCGTCCCCCGGCTGGCACTGCGGGCACCAATAGGTGGAGCGGGCGTCCGGGCCTTGTTTGCGCATCAGCACGGCGGCACCGCAGCGGCGGCAGGGCTGGCCTTGCCGTCCGTAGACCCACAGGCGCGAAGCCTGATCGGCGGAGCGCGTGGTGCGGCGCGCGCCGGTGTAGGTCAGGATTTTGTCGTCGGATGACTCCTGCACGTTTTCGCCGATGAGCTTGCGGGATTGGTAGACCAGGCAGTCCAGCTCGGCGGGCGTAAGCGAGGCGACCTTGCGAAATGGATGAACGCCGCACAAGAAGCAAACCTCGGTCTTGTAGACATTGCCGAGACCTGCGATGACGCGCTGGTTGAGGAGGACGTTCGCGATCTCCTCATCGGGCCGGGCGAGCACGCGGGCGCGGGCTTCCTGCTCGTCATAGTCGACGCTCAAAAGGTCGGGGCCGAGTTTCGGGATCATGCTGTTGCGCTCGAGTGTGCGCGCGGTAAAAAACTTCGCGACCGGGACGTTAAAGGCGACCGCTTCGAAATCTTCAACACGGACGACGCAGCGCATGGCGCGGCGGGGCTGCCGCCAGCGCTCGCCGGTGCGGTAGATGTGCCACGAGCCGCTCATGAGCATGTGGGTGACGAGGATGAGGTCGCCTGAAAAGTAGATAAGCAGCCACTTGCCGCGGGCTTCGATGTTCTCGACTGTGCGGCCCGCAACGGGGTTGTTGTCGTCGACGCTCGCGAGCGGCGCGAGGGCGGTTTCAAAGCCCGTAACTCTCTAGCCCGTCAAAGCCCTGCCCAG
>CAXTVG010000106.1:0-6795 GCA_964247505.1 uncultured Acidobacteriaceae bacterium | reverse complement strand
CCGGTCTTAACAACAAGGTTTCAAGCTTTGCCAATTCCTTCGGCAGCAACTCGATCTTTGTGTTTCACCTTCCCGTAGGTGTGCGGGTTACGCCCGAGCTGCTGGCCAGGCGCAGGCTTACGGTCGCGGAGGCGCTGGCCATGCGAACGCTGCCGCATGTGGTTTCGGTCGATCCGGGGCTGCAATACTCGGACCCGAACGGCGGCCCGGGGCAGCAGTCGGTCAAATACCGCGGTAAGTCCATCCAAAACACCGTGCTGCAGGGCGACACAGACCAGCTGCCCGAGACTGTGGACCAGCCGCTCACCAAGGGCGCGTACTTCACGGACCAGCAGGACCAGCGCCGCGAAAACGTGGTGGTGCTGGGTCATGACGCCGCGGACAAGCTGTTTGGGAGTACAGACCCGGTCGGGAAAGACGTGGAGATCAAGGGAGAACTGTTTACGGTGATCGGGGTACAGGCGAAGAAGGCCGCGCTTTTCGGCAGCGGTCCGAACCCGGACGACAACATGGCGACTTTTCCGCTCAACACCTTTCGCAAGCTGCTTCCGGACCAGAAGGACGTGTGGATTACCGTCCGCTACGACGAGGCGAAAAACAAGGATCTGGTGGAAGACGAAATCAGGACGCAGCTCCGGGTCGAGCGCAGGGTTCCGACGCAAAAAGACGACGATTTTGAGATTTTCACGCCCGAAGCCATCGTGCGGCTGTGGTCGCAGCTGACTGGCGGCCTGGTGGTTTTCATGATTGCGGTTTCGAGCGTGGGGCTAATGGGGGGCGGGGTGGGCGTGATGAATATCATGCTGGTATCCGTGACCGAGCGCACCCGTGAGATCGGGGTCCGTAAGGCGATCGGCGCGACCCGCAACGGCATCCTGCTGCAGTTCACCGCCGAGGCGGTGACTTTGTGCGCGCTGGGCGGGGCGATTGGGGTGCTTTTCGGCGGCGCGGTTACACTGACGATCCACGCGCTGATTTCCGCGCTGCCGGCGGCGATGTCGGCGCTGTGGACCACGATTTCCTTCTGCGTTTCGTGCCTGATCGGGCTGGTTTTCGGAATCTACCCGGCGTGGAAAGCCGCGACTCTCAATCCAATCGACGCCCTGCGGTACGAGTAGTTATCGCCCGGCGAACTCGTGCAGGCAGCCGGCGAGCCTTTCCGGGGCTTCGAGCGGCACCAGGTGGCCGGAACCTGCGATGGTCTCCAGGCGGCCCCGCGGAAAATGGGGCATGGTCAGCTTTCGCTGCACAGCCGGGCCGAGCGACTTGTCTTTTTCGGCCGCGATGACCAGGGTGGGGAGGTTGACCTCCGGCACGCGCCCGCTCCAGTCCTCCTCGCTGCCGTGCTCCAGCCATGCGCGCCAAGCCGAGGGATTGGCGCGGAGGCGATCCTCCAGGGCCCGTTCGAAAATCTCCGGGCGGATCGGCAAGGCACTGTTTTCGCGTACATAGCCTTCCGCGTCCTCGCGGGTGGGCTCCGCTTGCCGGAGCATCGCCGCGCGCGCTTCCGGGGCGATCGGCTCCGGGCAAAGAGGCGAAGGCGTGAGCAGGGCAAGCTTTTCCAACCCCGGCAAACCGCGGCTGGCGAGCACGGCGGCCACCTTGCCGGTCATCGAGTGGCCCACCAGGATCCATCGGTCGAGCCTGAGCTGCGCGATTGTCTCGGCAAAGCTGTCGGCCATCTCCGCAACGGAGTAGCCGGGGACGTCGCGCGCTTCGCCGAAACCGGGTGTGTCGATGGAGATCACGCGATATTGCTGCGCCAGTGCAATGCTGGTTTCGATCCACTCGCGGCGCGACAAGCCGAAAACGTGCAACAGCACAAAGGTAGGGAGTCCATCGCTGCGGTTGCCGTGCAGCAGGAGATTGGTGGCGGGAAGCATAGGAAAATCCTTCGAACGGGAGAGCGGTCTCGGCGTTGAGATGCGCCCCCCGTAGACTGGAGCGTGTGGAGACACTTTTCTCGCTGGTAGCCTCGACCGCGGGAGTACTGGCAAGCGCAGGCGTGTTGTTTTGCGCGCTGGCACTGTGGTCGGCGCGAAACTTCGCCCGAAGCGCGCGCGCCGAGTACCCAGCGCCGCCGCCGATCTCGATTTTGAAGCCGGTTAAGGGCATGGACCCCGACATGCTCGATGCGCTGCGAACGCATTGCACCCAGGACTACCCGGCAACGGTGGAGCTGCTCATCGCGGTCCGCTCTTTTGAGGACTCTGCCGTGCCGGCTCTGCGGGCGCTTGCGCAGGAGTTCCCTTCGATGCGTATCGAAGTGATCGAAACGCCGCTGGTGCTGGGAACGAACGGCAAGATCAGCAATCTGGCGCAACTGCTTCCCCATGCGCGGTATGCCCACATCCTGATCAGCGACGCGGACATCGCCGTGGGATCGCGCTACCT
This sequence comes from uncultured Acidobacteriaceae bacterium, assembly GCA_964247505.1. GTDB lineage: Bacteria > Acidobacteriota > Terriglobia > Terriglobales > Acidobacteriaceae > EB88. Next base: position 4,401 of record CAXTVG010000106.1, on the reverse strand, counting down.
GCGGCGCGTCACCACACCCTTTCTGGACTCAACTGTCGGGCTGGTCACGGCTGGGTACCGGGGGCGCACGCACCCGCCGAATCGCCCCACCCTAGGCTCGCGGCTGGAAGCGCTGGGGATCGCGACGGATTTCTTTCCCGGCGTGCTCACCGCCCGCTACACGGGCCGGGGCCTTAGGTTTGGGTTGGGCTCGACGCTGCTGGTGACACGAGCGGCACTGGCTGCGTCTGGCGGCCTCGAAGCTTTGGCCAGCGTACTGGCCGATGACCATGACCTCGGACATCGAATTGCGGCGGCGGGGTACAAAGTGGTTTTAAGCCCTGAGATCGTATCAACCGCGGTCCCCGCCTACGGATTTCGCGGCTTTTGGCAGCACCAGCTGCGCTGGGCGCGCACGGTCCGGAGCGTGCGCCCGTGGAGCTATGCGGGGCTCGTGTTCACGCAGCCAGTGCCGTGGGCTTTATTGTTCCTCCTTGCGAGCGGGTTCAGCGTTTCCGGTTGGCTCCTGCTGCTTGTGGCGTTGGCGGCGCGCACGGCCGTGGCGGGGTTGGTGGGCTTTGGCCTGCTGCGCGATCCGCAAGTGTTGCGCGACTGGGCGCTGCTGCCTTTGCGCGACTGCCTGCAGCTCGCGATCTGGCTGTGGAGCTACGCCGGGGACACCGTCGATTGGCGGGGCGAGCGGTTTCGTATTGCTCGAGGCAAACTGGTGCGCGTCGATGCGGTGAACCGCAGCGCTGCACCGCGCCAGGCGCGCGATTTACAGTAGGAGCTGGATATTCTCATGGCTTCCTCATCTTTGGTACAGCTCGCGGCCGCTGAAGACCCGGCTCAGGCCGGGCTCGGGCCCGCGGCGACCCTGATCCATGACGACTGGTACCCAGCGGCGCGCTCGGCCTCGCTCGGCGGTAAGCGCCTTCAAACCACGCTGCTGCTGGGCATCCCGCTGGTATTGGGACGCAAGCGCGACGGACAAGTATTCGCAATGCGCGACCTGTGCCCGCACCGCGGTATTCCTCTCTCGTGCGGCTGGTTCGACGGCGAAGCGCTGGCGTGCAAGTATCACGGCTGGAAGTTCGAGCCGGTGACCGGGCAGTGCACGGAAATACCGTCGCTCACTTCGCATGACTCGCTCGACCCCCGGCGTATCTATGGCACGGCTTACCCTTGCATGGAGCGCGACGGCTATGCGTGGGTCTACGTGCCGCAGCCCGGCTCGGGGCGGCTGCGGGCGGAGCTGAGCGAGCTGCCGCCGGTGCCGGAAACCCCTAAGTTCGGAGCACAATTCCGCTCCGCCCACCTCACGGCGGACCTGCCCTGCAACGTCGACCACGGCATCATCGGCCTCATGGACCCAGCGCACGGGCCGTTTGTGCACCAAAGCTGGTGGTGGCGCAAACAAGCTTCAATTCATGAGAAAAGCAAGCACTTTGAGCCCATTCCCGAGGGTTTTCGCATGGCCGCGCACACGCCTTCCGGCAACTCCGCACCTTACAAACTGCTGGGCGTGTATGGAGAGCCGATCACCACGACCATCGATTTCCAGCTGCCGAACCGGCGCATCGAAACGATTCAATGCGGGCCGAAGTGGTTTTCCAGCATTACCACCGTGACGCCGACGAGCACGCGCGCTTGCCGCATCGACGTATTCGCGGCCTGGAATATTTTTTATGCCATGCCCGGAGTGACGGCGATCGCGAAGTGGTTCGGCAAGCGTTTCGTCGCGCAGGACCAGCAGACCATGGTGGAGCAGGCCGAGGGACTGCGCTACGACCCCAGCCTGATGCTGATTGACGACGCGGACCGGCCGGCGAAGTGGTATTTCGCGCTCAAGCAGGCGCGTCTGGAGGGCACAGGCAAACATCCGCTTTCTGGCCCGGTCACGCTGCGCGGGCGGTCGTGAGAACCCAGGTCTCAAACGCGATACCGGGGGCACCCGTGGTGGCGGCTGGGTGGGTGGAGTGGGGCTTTGTTGCAGGACCAGGACCGCTTTACCGCCCGTAGCCGCGCGAGTAGCCTTTCATAAACGCATCGCGATATTCCCGCTTGAACTGGTCTCGCGGATAGCCCCCGGGGGAGCTGGGCACGTTTTTATACGTATCCACATGGGTGGGCCGAAAGCTGTGGCCGTGTTCGCGGTCGTCTTGGCCCTGAGCCATGCCGGCCGCATAGCCCTGGCGCGCGCCCATCATGGGATGCCCCTGCTGCTCATGGTAGTAGTCGTTATAACCCTGCGGTCCACGGCCCCAGTGCTGGTCGTCGTATTGGCCCTGGTACTGGTCCCGGGGCGGACCATACTGTGCCAGCGCCAAAGTCCCGCCTACGGAAACGAGCGCGGCTCCGAGCAGAGTTTTTGTGATCCAGTTCGATTTCATTTCGATCCTCTTTCCTGGACGGCGTCCTCCGTCCATGGTTCCGGCAAGTTGGGATGACGCGGGCGCGTTTCCGGGTGCCTTTCGTGTCCCAAAATGAGATTGCTGCCGAGCGGACCAGGTTCCGCCGCATGGCTTATGACCCTGCCCAAAGAAACCCGTGGCGCGCCGAAAAGACGCGCGCTTGGTATGAAAATGCGTGTTCCTGGCTGGCATCCCAGTCTCTAGCTAGACCTCTGGAATCAAGGACTGCACGATATGACGGAATGGGAAACAATCGACCGCAGGATGCTGCTGGTCCAAGGTGGGCGGGGCCTTGCGGGAGCGCTGCTGGTGAGCGCGGCAGTGGCACAGGGACAGAGCACAACGGCGGTCGCCCCGGTAGACAGGGGTACGGCCGAAGGCAGCGCGATCAAGTTCCCGGAGGAACACGCGGCGACCGAGCTGCCCTCGGGCGGCCCGCCGCATGCCGATCCCATGAAGTCGCGGGTCGGCTTTGCGGTGGTGGGCCTGGGCCGCTTGTCTCTCGAGGAGATTTTGCCCGCTTTCGCGAGCTGCAAGCACGCGCGGTGTACGGCGCTCGTGAGCGGCGACCCGGCCAAAGCGGGAATCGTAGCTGCACAGTACGGCATTCAAAAAACCTATACCTATGAGCGCATGGAGGACCTGGCGCACGACCCCGACGTGCAAGCCGTGTACATCGTGCTGCCGAACGCGCTGCATCGCGAGTACACCGAGCGCGCCGCCAAGCTGGGCAAGCATGTGCTCTGCGAGAAGCCGATGACGGTTTCAGTCGCCGACGGGCAGGCGATGATCGACGCCTGCGAGCGGTCGCATGTGCAGCTCATGATCGCGTACCGGATCCAGTACGAGCACTACAACCGGTATCTGTTCGACATGGCGCGGACCGGCAAGCTGGGCAGGGTGGGGGCAATCCACTCGATCATGACCCAGAACATGGCCGCGCCTTCGCAGTGGCGGCTGGTGAAAAAGCTTTCGGGTGGCGGTTCCCTGCCGGATATTGGCCTTTACAACCTGAATACGGTGCGCGCGCTGCTCGGCGAGGAACCGGTGGAGATCGCGGCGCAGATTTCCTCGCCGCCCAACGATCCGCGTTTCCGCGAGGTGGAAGACCTGGTCAACTTCACTCTGCGGTTTCCTTCCGGGGTGGTCGCGAGCTGCACCGCAAGCTACAGCGCGCACGAGATCCGGCAGCTGACCGTCATGGGCTCGGACGCCTGGGCGCGGTTGGACAATGCGTACTCGTACCATGGGCAAAAGCTGACGGTAAACCGGCGGGAAGGCATGGCGACCGCCGCGAGCGAGCTTTCGCTGAACCCTTCAAACCAGTTCGCGCTTGAGATCGACCACTTTGCCGAGTGTGTGCGCACGGGGCGCAAGCCGCGCACGGGCGGACCGGAGGGCTTACAGGACCAAAAGTTGATGGCGGCGATCTACGAGTCGGCAGCCTCGGGCAAGCCGGTCACGATGCCGCCGGCGAGCGGACTCGATTCGACCCGCGGCCCGGCGCTGCCGCCGTTGGGCGTGTCCTCGTGATCTTCCTGTACTTCTTCGTGATCGTGGCGTCGATCCTGAGTGGGCTGCAAACGGGCAGTGACGCGGAGCTGAATAGAAAGCTGAATAACCCCGCGCTTTCGTCTTTGGTTGGAGAGTTGGTGGGCTTGGTCACGGTGCTGCTCATTTACTCGGCCTACGTGGCTTTCACACGGCACGGCTGGGCACAGACGCAGCAGTGGCGGGCGGTTCCCTGGTGGTCGTGGATTGGCGGCGCGATGAGCGCTGTGTACACCATCACGATTTTCGCTTTTGCCCAGAAAATGAGCGCGGGGCTGTTTATCGTGCTTTCGGTCACAACAGCGACCCTGACCTCAATCGCTATGGATCATTTTGCGCTGATGGGCTACCCGCACCACACAGCCGGGGCAGGGCGGTTGGTGGGCGCGGCCTTGATGGTCGCCGGCCTGATCTGCATCGCAAAGTTCTGAAGAAGCGCGCCGGCTGCTTTACACTG
>CAXTVG010000105.1:0-6892 GCA_964247505.1 uncultured Acidobacteriaceae bacterium | reverse complement strand
CATGGATGCGCTGCTCCGTATTTTGCTCCGAATTCGTTTCCCAGGCATACCCGTGAAGGTCGAAAACAATGTTGGCCCGACCCTCAAGCAGCTGGCCGCCATGCGCCAGGATCACATCCTCGTTAGAATCGAAATAGCTGCCGGGAACCAGCACAATGTTGTTGTTTCCCGAGGCCCGGATGTTGTCTACCATGTCTTTCGCGTCGCTCAGCCACAGCGGATCGTTGGTATCGCCGTATGGCTCGTTCCACAGCTCGATCCACACATCCTGCTGGTCGATAAACTGCGCGGCGATCTGCCGCATTTTCTGCTTGTAAGCGGCGTAGTAGGGCTCCTTTGAAGGGGACTGGCCCGCGAACTGCCCGCTGCCCGGCTGCCACTGGAAAGGGCACAGGATCGTGATTTTCCCGTTGGCTCGATTGTCATCGACGACGCTCTGCAGAGAGTGAAGATAGCTGCCGTCGGATCCTTGTACGGTGTCTCCGGTGATCGGCGTTTCCGAAAGGTCTGAAATGGGCTCGCGGATAATATTGATATTCCATGCCGACATCGAAGAGCTGCTGCCGCCATAGATGAAAAACGCGTTGGTGCCGCCCCAAACCGTCGGCATGTCGTTCTTAAGTATGTCGGCACCGCGGACGACGTATGTGTCGCTCGCGGTTTGGGCTTCGAGAGTTACGGGAAGGGTCGCGACGATTCCGGCGCAGCAAAGCCAGAACGAAGCCAGTGGAATCCTGACGGGTACGTGCATTGGGGGGCTCCCTTGGGGAAAGATGTGCTTCCTGAGAGCGAATCGTCGCGAGCGCCGGCTACCACTCGCAAGTTAAAAGCAGCTATTGTCTTATAAGTCCTTTCCTGCGTTTACCGTTAAGCGGGTGCGTTAACCTGAGAAGTCGCGCTCACGGGGTCGTTGGTGTGGCGCGGGATTTCCCGTTAGTGTAGACAGCGATCAAATGAGTGCGGATTTCCGGTGCCAAGCGCTCGCCGGTGTTGTCGGAAAACAGCGTTTGCGACTGCTGCAAGGGCATGTGGCAACTGACGCATCGAGTCCGTATCGCCGCGTGCATCACCTTGAACTCGCCGCACTGCCGCTCTGTGTGGCAACTGAGGCACCGGGGCGCGAACGAGGCCGGATCGCGCTGGGTGGTGTGGACGTTGTGGCAGGTGGCGCAGGTCATCGCGCTTGCGCGGAAGCACTTGCTTTCGCGCAACAGGCCCACTTGGTTGGTGTGGACGTCGAGCGGCGCGCCGGGCACGATCGGCTGCGATTGGAGATAGCTGGCCAGCACGTCTCCGGGCTGGAATGAGAGCGGGGCGGCGAGCTCGCGGCCGGGGCCGGAGTGGCACTGGGCGCAGATGTCGATCTGGCGTTCGCGTGGCAGGGTGGCGAGGTGGACGATAGCGTCGTTCGCGGCATCCGGCTTGGGCGTCGCGTGTTCGCGGCGGACGTGCTCCGCGCCCGGCCCGTGGCAGCGCTCGCACCCGATGCCCAGCACCAGGCTTGCGGGATCGTAGCGATTGTCCGGCGGCGGTGCGGGAGCAAAGTACGTTGCATGGCACTCCAGGCACTGCGGAACGATGGGGCGATCGAAATGCGCGGTGCCGTCCCGGTAACCTGGGCTATTGATCCAGGAGCGGGCCGCGGTCCAGTACGAGACGGGAAGCTCAAAAAGCTGGTCCGCGCCCCACCACAGGTAGGTTTGCCCCTTGCGCCCGGAACCTACCACCAGGTCGATGGGCTCGGTCATGCGCTGCACTTCGCCGGAGGCTTGGAAGTACTTAGCTGTCTCGGTGAATGCGCCGCCACTGCCGGCATTCATCTCGAACACCAGTCGCGGATTGGCGGTCGCCATGACATTTGCGCCCGCGGCGAAGTTTCCCAGAACGGAGGCTCGCGTGGGCTGCTGCGAGGTGAGGTGGTGCGCCGTATGGGCGTAGGTTGCTGCAATGGCCGCGTGGCAGGTGAGGCACGCCGCGTCACTCGCGTAGGCCGCGGCCAGTGGCGGGGTTTGCACGGCAACCGCGGCCGAAATGCGGCCCTCAAACGTCGGCGCGAAGCAAAGTGCGGCCATGATAACAAGTCCGGCAGCGGTCACAAGACGACGCATGTTCTGCAAAAAGCTAGCCCTGAACACCCTTGCCCTCGACGATCGTGATGTAGCGATCGACGGGCAATTGCTTGAAGGTTTCCACACGCCCCGAGGGCAACGGCCACTTGATGGAGAGCGAATCGATTTTCGACGCTGCCCCCAAGCCAAGCACCATGCGCGGGTCGTGCGAGGAGAGATAGCTGCCGCCGCCCACCTTTTGCCGCGAGCGCGTCACGCCGCCCGTGGTCCAGCTAACCACCGCGCCCACGGCGTCGATATTCGCGACTGTCCCGACCAGCTTCAGCCCCAGCCAGTGATTGCCGCCGCCTGCTTCGTTCCGCAGCAGCAGCGGAGCACCCCCGTTATTGTTGATGAGCACATCGATCCGCCCGTCGTTGTTGAAGTCGCCCAGGGCGAGCCCGCGCGCCCCCCAGTGCTGCGCGAACTCCGGTCCCGCCGCCCTGCTCACGTTGCTGAAATGACCCTTGCCGTCGCCCTCGAACAGCAGCAGCGGCTCCTTCCACGTCACGATGGGATTGTATTCGGCGACCATGTCGTCGGGGTGGCCGTTGGAAAGAATCAGGTCCAGGTTGCCGTCGTTGTTGTAGTCGAAAAACTTGAGCCCCCACCCACTAAGCGAAGCGGTGGCGCTTCCAATCCCGGTCTCCGCCGCATGATCGGTAAACGCCTCGTTGCCGTCGTTGTGGTAGAGCGAGTACTGTTCGCGGTCGATGTTCGCGACAAATAGGTCCGGGTTGCCGTCATTGTCGTAGTCCCCCGCGTCCACACCCATGCCGGAGCGCGCCTTTCCGCTCTCGCCGAAAGCCACACCGGCGCTGAAGCCGACCTCCTCCCACTTACCGTTGCCGCGGTTCATAAACAGGTAGTTGGCCGCGGTATCATTCGCGACAAACAGGTCCATGCGGCCATCGCCGTTCAGGTCGACGGCAACCGCGCCATGCGCCTTGGTGGGGTTTTCGCCGATGGCCGTCCCGTGGCCCACCTCGGTAAATGTGCCGTCGCCGTTGTTATGGAAGAGCAGGCTGGGCCGGGGCGCGAAGACGCGCGGCGTGCAATAGTAGCGCACCCCCAGCGTGTTGACGCCGCAGCTTACCTTGGTGTCGCGCGAATACTCGACGAACGAGCAAACGAATAGGTCGAGCTTGCCGTCGTTGTCATAATCGAACCACACGGCGGAGGTGGACCAGCCCTGGGCCGCGACGCCCGCCTTCGCGGTCACGTCGGTAAAGGTGCCGTCGTGGTTGTTGCGATAAAGCTTATTCGCGCCATAGGTTGTCAGGTATAGGTCGGGCCAGCCGTCGCCGTCATAGTCGCCGATAGCCACACCCTCGCCCCACACATTGCCCTCGAGACCCGCCTTCACCGTCACGTCTGTGAATGTGCCGTCGCGGTTGTTCTTGTAAAGCGCGCAGCGGGTGGGCGTTTTCGGCGTGTAGAAGTCGCTCCGGCCCGTGTTGACGAGAAAAATGTCCATCCAGCCGTCATTGTCGAAGTCGAAAAACGCGCAGCCGGAGCACATGCTTTCGGGCAGCCAGCGCATTTCGCTCTTGCCGTTGTCGTGGACCCAGGTAATGCCGCTCTCGGAGGCTGGAACGCTGCGGAATAGGGGCGGGGAAGGCGCGAAGCCGCGTAACGGCGTGGCGGCCAGCAGGCCCGCGCCCGCGCCTGCGAGGAACTGCCGGCGATTGAAGGCCGTCATGGCTGCGGCGCTCCCGCAGGTGCCTGAGCGAGCGCCGCCTGCGCCTCGCTGCTGCCGGCCGAAGCCGCCGCTTGAAGCCAGCGCGCGCCTTCTTCCGGGTTTTTCTCGACGCCCAGGTCTCCGCTTGTGAGCAGCCGGCCCAGCTCATACTCCGCCGGAACCACTTTATTGCGGGCGGCCTGGCGCAGCCATTTCAGCGCTTCGTGCGGATCGCGCTCGACGTGCTGCCCGGTCAGATAAGCCTTGCCCAAGGCCTCCTGCGCGGGACCGTTATTCTGCATGGCGGCGTCACGCAGGATCTTAAGCGCCGCGTCCGGGTCGGCCGGCACACCCTCGCCATCGAGCAAGATCACGCCCAGCGCGTACTGCGCCCCGCCAAGCCCCTGGTCCGCGGCCTTGCGCAGCCACGCCACACCCTGGGCTGGATCGCGCGGGACGCCCTGGCCCAGCACATACCGCTTGCCGATCGCGAGCTGCGCCGCTCCATCGCCCTGGGCCGCTGCTTTCTGCCACCACTGCGAGGCCAGGGCGTCGTCCTGCTCCACGCCCAGGCCCTGCTCATAGTGGAAGGCCAGCATCTTCTCGGCGTCGCGCTGGCCCTGCGCCGCGGCTACCTTGTACCACTTCACCGCGGCCGCGTAGTCCCGCGACACACCCGACCCACGGCCGTACAGCAGGCCTAGATCGAGCGCGCAGGCCGCGTCGTTGCGCTCAGCGCACTCCGTAAACCATTTCGCTGCCATGGAGTAGTCCTGCTTGGTCCCGATGCCCTGCCCATACATGGCCCCCAGCAGAAACTCCGCCTTGAGATCGCCCTGTCCGGCGGCTTTCTCAAGCCACGGCAGCGCCGCGGCCGGGTCGGGATCGTGCCCGGGCGCTCCGCTGACATAAATCGAGCCCAAACGGGCCTGCGCTTGTGCATCGCCGGCAGCGGCGCGGCGCTGAAGCGTGGCAAACTGAGCCGCGGACATCGGTGCCGGGGCGGGCGGCTCGGACGGAGGCGGCGCGGCTTGGGTGAGCAGCGCCGCCAGGAGGAGAATTGCTAACATCGGGCCTATTGTAAGTGGAATTGCATGAAAGAGTCCGGGCGCGGTCCGCCTGCCTAGCGGAACGCGCCGGAATTTACGGTTAAAAGGTAATCCTCCCTTGCAGCTGCAGCTGTCTCGGGTCGTAGAAGTTCAGCCCGGTCGTCGGGGTTCCGCTTGCTGTCCCAATCGGCCGTGATGTGGCTGTTGTATTGATGTTGCCGATCCCGATGGCCTGCTGCGGCTGGTATTGCGTCAGGTTCAGCACGTTAAACGCGTTTGCCGCGAATGCGAAATGTACCCGTTCTGTGATGGGGAAGTCGCGCTGCAGCTGCGCATCGAGAAACACGTTGCGCGGACTCCGGATGTCGTCATACGCGACGCGGGCATTGCCGTACCAGAAGATATCCGGAATGACGGTTCCATTCGCAGCCGTTACCGTCGGGCCGGTAAAGGCGAGGGGGTTGAGGTAAGGCATGCAGCCCGAGCACGTAACACTCGCGACGCCGTTGCCGTAGGGGCTGGTGAGCGGAATGGTCGCTGTGCCGTTGATGAACTTGCGCAGCGAGCTTGGCAGAATCGGGTTTACGCCCGGAACGCGATTGGGGCGGTTGTTCAGGCTGCCCATTTGCGAGGTGATCTCGATAGGCGTTCCGCTCTGGATCTGGAACGTCGAACCCAGCCGCCAGCCTCCTATCGTATAGTCGGCCCATTTACTCCCGGACAGGAACATGTGGTTGGTTCCGAAGGGCGACTCGGCCAGTCCGGTGATCACAACGCGATGCGGGACGTCGTTGAAGCCGACGTGCCGGTTTTCGTAGGTGTTGTTATTCAGGTTCAGCAGGTAGCCGGTATTTTGCTCGCCCGCGTTGTTGAAGCCGTCGTTACTCTGGCCGATGTTTTGCACATCGTCGATCTCCTTGGACCAGACATAGTTCGCATCGAGCTCGAACCCGTTAGAGTACGTGTGGCGGAGGTCAACCAGCAGAGACTGGTAGTTGGCGTGTGCGGTCTGCTCCAGCAGATTCAGATCCGGGAACACCTGATACGGAACCTGCAGCCGCCATGCCGGAGTGGTCACGCCGGAAAGCGCGCCTCCCTGGAAACCTTTGCCGTAGTAAGGGTTGGCGGTCTGCGTATAGGCCGGGTTTGTGCCGCTCGAGGCGATATACTGCTGCCGCCAGCCGGCGAGCACCCCTGGAGCGATGGTCTGAAATCCCGGGGGCGTGGTACCCGTACTGTTGGCACCGCCGCCGTTGACTGGCACATTCGAGAACGGCAGCCGGTCGCCGCGCGAGGCTGAGTAGCCGAGAGAAAGCACGGTGGACGGAGTCATGCTTTCCTCGAGCATCGCGTTCCACTGCAGCAGACGTCCGTCATAGGTATTGCGGTAGTCCTGCAAGTAACTGTTGGATCCGCCGTACTGGAGCGGGTTATTGATGTCGCTGCCCAGCGCGGGCACCACGATCGCGGTCTGTGGGTCGTGGAAGGTACCGATCAGCACGCCTTGCGGGTTGGGTCCGTATACCGCGCTCGAATTGTTCACATTATGCGAGGTAAACGATGTGTTGTTTTGCGAACTGAAGCCGAAGCCGGAGTTGGTCGGCAGATAGGCCATGCCGAAGCCGCCGCGAATGACCGCCTTAGAATTAATGTTATATGCAGCGCCGAGACGCGGCCCAAAGTCATTCAAGTGAGCCAGGTATAGGTTGCGGCTGTAGCCGTTGGTTCCCGAGAACACATACGAGCCCGGGCCGCCGAAGGGGTTTTTGCCTTGCGGGTCGAAAGCAGCCTGCTGGTTGTAACGCTCGGTCGGCCCCGGCTGGTCTTCCCAGCGCAGGCCGAAGTTCAACGTCAGCCGCTGGGTGGCCTGCCATACGGTTTGCTCGTACACAGCGAAATACTTCATCGCCAGCGCCGATTCAACCGAACTGCTGGCGGTCAGGGTGCCCGCGCCCATCAGCCACTGCGCGCCCTGGTCGCCGTTTTGCACATTGGTGGTGTCGTAAGCGCTTACGCTGTTGCCGTTCGCGTCTACATATTGATTGGTGTAGTTC
>CAXTVG010000104.1:0-6924 GCA_964247505.1 uncultured Acidobacteriaceae bacterium | reverse complement strand
GCGGTCGCGGTCGGCCTGTTCAACCGCACCGAAACGCCGCGGCAGATCACGCTTTCGCTCCAGGCCGCGGGCGCGGACGCGAACGCGAAGCTGCACGACATCTGGGCCAACCAGGACGTTTCCGCCGCCAACGGCAGCTACACCGCCTCGGTCCCTGCCCATGGTGTCGTCCTGCTCCGCCTGTCGCAGTAGCACTGCGGTACCGTAACCGCCGTGGCTCCGGCCTGCAAAGATGGCCCCCGGGCGCGTAGAATTGGGGCGTGCCCTCCCTCTTCGCCGCTGCATAAAGTGAAGAGGACTTTTCGGGGCCCCAAGAGCACATGAGCGCCACTCATCTGGAACCCGCGCAACTCGCCCCCGCCGCCACCCGCGATCAGGTTTTCGACGTTTTCCGCCGCTGGGGCTACCTCCAGGCCCAGCTTGACCCGCTCGGGCAGGAGCTCGCCCCCTTGCCGCTCCCGGAAGACCTGCCCCCCGGCGCGCGTGAGGAAGACATCGCCGCCGCGAAAAGAACTTACTGCGGCACGGTTGGCGCCGAGTTCATGCATATCCCCGACCGGAAGCGCCGCGAGTGGGTTGCCGCGCGCCTGGAAAAAGCGCCGCGCAAGCTCGCCGCCGCCGAGCAGCGCACCATTCTGTCGCAGCTCATCCGCGCCGACCTGTTCGAGCAGGTCATCCAGTCCCGCTATCTCGGCACCAAGCGCTTTTCGCTCGAAGGCGTCACCGCGCTGATCCCGTTTCTGGATGAAACCTTCCAGCGCGCGGCCGAGCTGGGCGCGACCAAGGTCATGATGGGCATGAGCCACCGCGGGCGGTTGTCCGTGATGGTCAACACTTTTCGCAAGCCCGCCGCCGATATTTTTTCCAAGTTCGAAGACGTGAACCCGCGCTCGTTCCTGGGCGGCGGCGATGTGAAATACCACGTCGGCGCGACCGGCGAGTACCCCACGCGCTCCGGCATAAAGCTCGCCCTGCACCTGGTTTCGAATCCCAGTCATCTTGAAGCGGTCGACCCGGTCGCGATGGGTCGCGCCCGCGCGAAACAAGCCCGCATCGGCGCCGATGGCGCGCGCCAGGTGCTCCCGCTCGTGGTCCACGGAGACGCCGCCTTCGCGGGGCAGGGAATCACCGCCGAAACTCTCAATCTGAGCGAAATCCCCGGCTACTCGGTCGGGGGCACCGTCCATGTCCTCGTCAATAACCTCATCGGCTTCACCGCCGAGCCCAGCGAGGCGAGCTCCTCCCGCTTCGCGTCGGATGCTGCAAAACGTTTGCCCGTGCCGGTGTTCCACGTCAACGCCGAAGACCCCGACGCCGTGCTCCGCATCGCCGCGCTCGCCGTCGAGTACCGCTACGAGTTCGCCTCCGACATAGTGGTGGACCTGATCGGCTACCGCCGCCACGGCCACTCTGAGGTAGACGACCCTACCATCACCCAGCCCCTGCGCTACGCCCGCATCAAAACCCACCCGCCGCTTTCGGAAATCTACGCCAAGCGCATCGGGGTCGATGCCTCGCAAGAAATCCATACTGTTCAGGATGAGCTGACCGAAGCCCAGCGCGCCGCGACCGAGATCCAGCAAGTCGCCGTGCTCGCCACGCTCCCCGACTACTGGGGCCCCTACAAAGGCGGCTGCTACAAACCCGAGTACGAGCGCGAAACCGGCCTAACCCGCCCGGAAATCACCCGCCTCGGCCGCGCGGTCAGCGAGTACCCCCAGGGCTTCCACATCCACGCGAAGCTGCGCAAACTGCTCGAGCAGCGCCTCGAAATGGCAGAAGGCCAGCGCCCCTTCGATTACGGCATGGCCGAGGCCGTCGCGCTCGCGTCGCTGCTGGAGAAGGGAATCGCTGTACGCCTGAGCGGCCAGGACTCCGAGCGCGGTACGTTCAACCAACGCCACTCCGTCCTGATCGACACGGAAACCGAGCAAACCCACATCCCGCTCGAACACATCGCCGAAAACCAGGCCCGGTTCGAGGTCTACAACTCCGCCCTCAGCGAAAACGGCGTCCTCGGCTTCGAGTACGGTTACAGCCGAGATTACCCGGAAACCCTGATCCTGTGGGAGGCCCAGTTCGGCGACTTCGCCAATGGCGCCCAGGTCATCATCGACCAGTTCATCTCCTCCGGCGAGGACAAGTGGGGCCTGCTCGCGCATGTCACCCTGCTGCTGCCCCACGGCTACGAGGGCCAGGGCCCTGAGCACTCCAGCGCCCGCATGGAGCGCTATCTCCAGCTCGCCGCGCACGACAACATGCAGATCGTGCAGCCCTCGACCGCCGCGCAGTATTTCCACCTGCTGCGCCGCCAGATGATTCGGCCCTGGCGCAAGCCGATGATCGTGTTCACGCCGAAAAGCATGCTGCGCCACCCCGACGCGCTCTCGCCCATCAAGGACTTTTCCCGCCCTGCGTTCATGAACGTGCTGCCCGACACCACCGCCACGAACGCCAAACGCATCCTCGTTTGCACCGGCAAAGTTGGCCACGACCTGCGCGTCGAGCGGGAAAAGCGCGGCGCCGCCAACATTGCGATCGTCTTTCTCGAGCAGCTTTACCCTTGGCCTGAAGCCGAGCTCGCCGCTGCCATCGAAGCGCACCCGGAAGCTCGTGAAATCGTCTGGGTCCAGGAGGAGCCCGAAAATATGGGCGCGCTTGCTTTTGTTATGCCTCGCCTGCGCCGCCTCGCCCGCGATGGCCGCCAGGTGCTCTCCATTAAGCGCTCCGCCGCCGCCAGCCCCGCGACCGGCTCCGCCAAAGCGCATGAAATGGAACAGCGCACGCTTGTGGACCTGGCGCTTACGGTTGTTGGGGATGAAAAGGGCTAAGGTTCAGCCGTCCCAAGGGTTCAAAAGCGGCAGATCCAGGCCCAGAAAGTCCTTCACGTTGCGCGTCACCATAGTGAGGCCGTGGACGGAAGCTGTCGCAGCCAACAGCGTGTCAATCTCCGGACGATCGCGATCGGCGCGGAACCAGGCCCACCGGTCAGCAATCTCCGCAGTTAGGCCCAGCAGCCGAGTCCCATATTTCGCTTCTACCGTTTGTGTCCAAGCCTCAAGCTTGTTAACCTGTCCCGGGTGGCGCACTCCCCAGCGGTATGCCCCGTGTCGGAGCTCGCCCCACGTAATCACGCTCAAATACAGCGTTTCAGGGTTTGCCGAATCGAAGAACTTCAGCACCGCCGGGCTGGCTCGCGGTTTGAACACCTCTGAGATCACATTTGTATCGAGCAGAAAGCCGTTCACTCTGCGGTTATCTCATCGAAGAGTTGCTCCAGTTCCGCATCGCGCCGGCGATCCAGTTCGCGGCTGGCAAGGCGGTCTCGTTCCAGCATTTCCGCGAAACCCTCGACTTTGGGCGCACTGAGCAGATGCTCCACAAATGACTTCTTCTTCCCGCGCAGCACTTGGTACTCTTCCGCTGAAACAACAACGGCCTTTTCCACGCCTCGGCGCGTTATGAACTGCGGCCCGTCGGTTTGCGCCTGGTTCACAACTTCACTCAGCCGCGCTTTCGCGTCTTGTAACTGCCATGTAGCCATACATCCCTCCGTCTAGTCAGCTTAGCGCCAACTAGTCAGGATGTCGACAGCCTACAGCGCGAAAGCCCTACTGCCCATACGTCGCCTCCTCTCCATGCTTGCGGAAATAGTGCCGGTCCAAAAGCGCCTGCGACACCGGCCGCGCATTCGGATTCAGCTGCAGCGTCACCCAAGCCATTTTCGCGACTGCTTCCAGCACCACCGCATTGTGCGCGGCCTCATGCGCGCTCCGGCCCCAGGCAAAGGGCGCATGCCCAGCCACCAGAACGCCGGGGATCGCGTCCGGATCGATCGAACGGAAGCGGCGGGTGATCGCAAGCCCGGTGTTGTGGACGTAATCGCCCTTGATTTCAAACGGCGAAAGCTCATCGGTCACTGGAATGGGCCCGTAGAAATAGTCTGCATGCGTCGTCCCGAGCGGCGGAATCGCGCGCCCCGCCTGGGCCCACGCGGTGGCGTATTCAGAGTGCGTATGCACCACACCGCCGATGTTCTTGAACGCGCGATACAGCAGGATGTGCGTTCCCAGGTCCGAGCTCGGCTTCATGGAGCCTTCCAGAACCTCGCCGTCCAAGTCCGTGACAACCATGTCGTCCGCGCTCATCGTGTCATAAGGAACACCGCTCGGCTTGATGACAATCAGTCCCTGCTCACGGTCGATCCCGCTCGCATTGCCCCAGGTGTGGATCACCAAACCGCGCCGCACCAGGTCCAGGTTGGCCGCGAGCACGTCGGCTTTCAGCGAATCAAGCATGAAGAACTCCTTCAGAACTGACGCTATCCGGCTGGCCGCAGCGGGTCAAGCGGCGCACTCAGGGCAGCTGCGTCAGCGTGACCAGCGGGGGTTTCTCCCAGCGCGCAGGCTCCGCGCCCGTGTTGCATAATCGCACAGCGACACGCGTCCCGTCCCCCTCAACAACCGAAGTCGCCGTCACCGCTGCGCCTGGGTTCGGCGCCAGATTTGTGATCAACGTCGCATCCGGGGCCGTGCTGAAGCGAACACCGCCCGTTGCCGCCTCGCGGTTCTTGCACTCGTGCGCATCCAGCGCGTTCACCTGCCAGTCGCGCAGAACGAACTTCACCGGATTGGCCGCGCTCGACGTGGCAGCCGCCGAACCCGCAACCCAGCGTCCACCGGACAAGGCCGCCTGCTCCATCCCGCTGTCGCCTACGCAGGCCCGCTGGTCCGGAGTTGCGCTCCCGGCAGCTGTGTTGTACCAGCACTGCCCATGCAGATACTGGTGCGCGAGCTGCCCATCGCGCATGACATCGCCTTCGTAAAATTGCTCCTGCGGGGAAAACCGCACCCCGGCCGAGCGATCGGACACATAGGCCAGCGCCGAGGCGGGTTTCGGTCCCCCCGGCCATTGGACGACCTGCACATGCGTCGTGCCATTGCTGTACGTGTGCAGCGCCGTGCTTGCGTCCACAAAGCTTCGCAGCGGCCCATTTGCGGCCTCGATCTCAACAGTGCCGTCGCCGGGAATTTTTATCCAACCCTGCCCATCCTGCTCCGACCCGCCGGTGTAGACAGAATTGTCCACCAGATGAACGGCAAAACTTTGGTGAACGTAATCCACCGTTGGGAAGGGAACCATGAACCCATCCGGAACCAGCCCCACAATGACGTCCGCGCATAGCTCTGAGGGCGAGCTCGTCCACTGCTTGCGCTGCCCAGTGTCGCTGCATTCGGCGCGATAGCCTCCGCTCGTGTCGATGTCGAGTGAGTTCAGGTGGTCTTCTTCCACCCGCAACACGCCGTATCCGTTCGCCGGAACCTGCTCGATCACGCTGCCCTCCGGCCAGCTCCGGGCTTGCTTACCCCGGCTTAGCAGGTGCGCCTTACCGTCGCCGCTGAAGGCCGCCACTCGCACCATTTCCACAGTTCCGCGCGTGGCCCCCGGCACGGCGCTGCTCGGTTCCTGGCTGCCCTGCTGGTAGTCGGCGGGAAAAATACCGTAAGCATTCACATAGCTGTGCTGCCCGTTGACGCGCGCCCGCGCGGGGTCGTTCACGTACAGCGGCTGCCAGGGCGCGTCATCCACCGCGATCTCCAGGTCGTCCGCCCCAATCGCAGCCGTCACATGCCCCAGCTCGCTCTTGCCCGGCGCAGCAATCGCATGGTTGGCCCGCGGCTGCTTGCCCCACGGATAGCCTTCAATGTAAGTGTGCGAAACGGACGAGGTCGTCGCGGCAAGCCGAATGCCTCCGAGCTCCGCCGTGCTCTTGATCGACGAGTCCATCCAGTGCACATTATCCCCATCCAGGAACACGGCCGAGTGCGGGTCCGGCAGCCACGCCCCGCTTGCGATCCGCTTGCCTCCGGGGCAGTTCACGCTGTAGCAGTAATCGCCGGTGTGGCCGCCTTCCAGCACGTTCACGCGTTGAAAATAGTCCTCATTGGTGTCCCCTTCGAGCACCACCGGCCAGCGCGATTCGGCAATTTCCATATCGGAGAAATACCAGCGCTCGCTCGACCCCTGCAGATTCAGTGCGATCCCACCCGTTTGCGCCAGCACCACGCCCCGCATCGACCCTGTATCTGTGCTGTCGACCTCGATCAGGCCGCCGTCGGTTCCATGCCCCTGCCCGGCAAAGGTGAGTCCCTGCACGGTAATTGGACACGGCCCCGGATTGCCGCGGCACCCGCTCGCTTGCAAATAAGTGACCGTAGCCGCGTGTGGGCTTGTGTTCAGCACCGTGGAGCTGCCCGCGCCGTCACCCTGCAGGCTGATCGCCTTTGTAATGGTTAGGGCCGAGGTGTAGCCTTCGCCCGCGACCTTGTACACTCCGTGCGGGAAATACAGCACCGGAAAGCCGCCCCCGGGCACCCCGGCGCCTTCGGCAAAGACCAGCGCCGCGCGGACCGCGCAGGTGGAGTCGCGCTGCCCCAGCGGGTCGGCCGGGTTCGCGCAGCCCTGCGCGAAGCGCGCATCCGTCACGTTGACCAGCGAGGGCGGCCCGCCAAGCGCATGCGCAGCAGCGCCGAGGCTGCTAAGCATCATCAAGAAAAAAAGCAAAGCGCGCACGGGCAAACTTTCCACTCGCTTATGCTACGACGTTCGCAGCAGCAAACTACAGGTAATCCGCGCAGCAGCAACCTGCCCCGTAACAAAACAGGAATGGAGTCCCATTTTGGGAATTCCTACGAAGCATTCAGAGAAAAAGCGGGGGAGTGGTGGCGGCGGATGGAATCGAACCATCGACCTACGGGTTATGAGTCCGTCGCTCTAACCATCTGAGCTACGCCGCCGGAAGCGTGAGCGCGAACCTCCATCCTACTAGCTGGCTCGCCTCCCCGCAATGCGCCCCGTGGCTCGCCAGCTTACGATAGTGAAAGCCCCACAGGAGCCGTCGCTTTGCCCCATCCCGTTCCACCC
>CAXTVG010000103.1:0-6951 GCA_964247505.1 uncultured Acidobacteriaceae bacterium | reverse complement strand
CACCAGCCCGGTCATGATGGCCATCGGATGCGCGTCGCGGCGAAACCCGCGCAGCGCCTGCCACACGTCGCCGTCCGCGACATGGAGCGTGAGCCAGGCGGCGCAGTTGAGCAGCTCTTCCCGCCGCTGCGTTGCAAACGCCAGGGAAAAGCCGCGCTGGATGCGTGCGCCGGAGCGGTGGCGAGCGAGCAGAAACTCCGCCTGCAGCGCCGGGACTGCTTCGGGTTGGAAGGCGCCGACGGTCGTGCGGGGGTGGTCCATCAGAAACCGGCCAACCATGTCGCGGGCGTTGCCTACGCCCCGCGAATCGCGGCGATTGGAGGCCAGCAGCATGCGCGCGTTTTCGATGCCCCCGCCGCAGAGCACAAAGCAGCGGCCTTTGACGGTGTGGCGCGCGCCGTCCGGGGAAGTGACTTCCAGGCTTTCGACCCGGCTGCCGTTTTTATCCGTGTCGATGTGAGTAACAGTCGCATAAGTGAGAACGCGCACGTTCGGCCCTTCGAGCTTTGCGAAGCGCGGTCCGAAGCGGGCATAGTCTCCGGATTCCGGCATGCGGCTGAACTGCCAGAAAACGGCGCGGAGATCGGGGGTATCGCCCCCATCGAACCGCGGTCCGAGACCGAGTTCGCTGAACAGACCGCTCGTGTAGTCCACCGGCGTCAGAGCAAGAAACTGGGCTGCTTTGGGCAGAAAAGGCTCAACATCGCCGGGCCCTATCGGCCAGCCGGAGAAGGGCGCCCATTGCCGCGCCTCGTAGTCGATCGAGTCAAACGGCGCGCACCGGCCGGACCAGGTGTGGGACGAGCCGCCAAGCACGCGATTGCGCACTTTCGCCTGCTCCATGACCCTTGGGGCTCCCACACTTTCGATCTCGTTGAGCGCCGCCATAAACGGATGTTCGCCTTGGGCGCCCCCGCTTTCGAGAACCAGAATACTGCGGTGGGTTTTGGCCAGCTCCGTTGCGAGCGTGAGGCCCGCGGGCCCGCTGCCCACGATACAAATATCAGCCTCAAAGCGGCTGCCGGCCGGAGAAGTGCGAAGATCGTCGATCAGCAAAGAATTGTCCTGTCCTTGGAATATCCGAAAACGAATCGGGCTGAGCGCTTGCCGGAGGGCGCCGGAAAGCGTGGGTCTGATGGTGCAACGCGAAACCCGGCTTTTCAGATGCTCGAACTCCGCCAGCGGCTTTTACACGATTTCAGTATGGCGGTGGCCGCGATGTAACCCAAAAGTACCGAAAGTGAAGCAGGTTCGCGCACGGAATTGCGGTCGATCGCACGTATACTCGCCTTGGCTGCCGACTTTGCGCTTCCCGAAAGCTGCTCTTCTGGCCTGGAAGTCTTTCACTGCCGTACAAGGAAAATTATGGAAACAACGGGCGCAAAACCTGTTACCGAAGATGGGGCGGCAGCGATCCGCTCCCTGAGCAGCAGCCGCACCGTTGCTAAAAGCGCGCTGTGGAACCTTGTCGGTCGTGCCGGGCCGCTGCTGGTCGCCGTCCTGATTACACCGTATCTGGTGCATGACCTGGGGCCCAGCCGCTGGGGCGTCTTTACCATCGCGCTCAGTCTGGTGGGGATTTTTTCTATTTTCGATTTCGGCATCGGCCGGTCTTTGACCCGCACCATTTCCGAGCTGCTCGTCGAAAACAAAACAGCCGAAGCCGCGACACTGGCCCGCAGCGGCATGGCGGCGCTCACCATTCTAGGAACGGTGGGCGGCCTGGTCATGGCTTCGGTCGCCCGTCTGTGGGTTGACCGCGGGCTGCACATCCCGCCCGAAATCCACGATGAAGTGCTGCACTCCTTGTATGTGCTGTGCCTGTCTGCGCCGGTGGTCATCCTGTGTTCCGCACTTTGGGGCGTTTTGGCCGCGTTTCAGCGGTTCCGGGCGGCCAATCTCGTGAACATTCCGATCATGGCGATGTACTACATCGGCCCGCTGATCGTGCTGCACTTCTTCAACAGCCTGGTCGCGGTGCTCGCGGTGCTGGTCGCCTGCCGGGTGGTCAACACCTACGCTTACTGGATCATCTGCCTCCGCGCGCTGCCCGAGCTCAAGCATGCGCGCGTCGAGCTCAACAAGCTCGGTCCCGTGATGCGCATGGGCGGCTGGATGACGGCCTCCAATCTCACCTGGCCCATTCTGACTTACGTAGACCGGTTTATTATCGCGTCCGTGCTTTCGGCCGCGGCCACGGGCTACTACTCCACTCCGTTCGATCTGGTCATGCGCTTCTCGCTTGTGCCTGTCGCGATTATGAGCACGGCCTACCCGGCGATGGCGGCGAGCTACCGCACGGACCCCGAAAACACCCAGGCCCTGTTTCGCCGCAGCCTGCTGACCGTCGCCGGCGTGTTGTTCCCGGCATGCCTGCTGTGCGTCGCCCTGAGCCACTGGATCCTGAACATCTGGCTGGGCGCGGACTTTGCGAGCCACGCAACTATCGTGCTGCGCTGGCTCGGGGTGGGCATTCTGCTGACCAGCGTGGACAGCGTGGTTGCCGGGCTGCTCGATGGGATCGGCAAGGCCAGCGTCAATGCCAAGTTTTCCTTTGTGGAACTGGTGCTGTACCTGCCGCTGTTGGCGGTGCTGGTGCGGACCACGGGCATTGAGGGCGCGGCTATTGCCTGGGCGGCGCGCTGCCTCCTCGACCTGTGCATCCGTATGTTCATCGCGCAGCGGCTGTACCGGCCGCTTCGCCCGGCTGTGGGTATTGTGGCGCTTCCGCTGTTCGGAGCCGTGGGAACCTTGTTCGCGACCGCGTCGCTCCAGGGTTCTGCGGTGGCACCGGGCGTTGCCGCCGGGGGCGGATTGCTGGTGATCGGCCTGCTGTGGCGCTCCCTTACCGAAGGGGAGCGCGGCCGCTTGTCATCCACGGCCGGACGGCTGATCCCCTTGGCGCGCACCGCTTCGCGTTAGGCCAACTGCAACGGCTGTCCAGGCGCGGGTGAGAGAAGAGCAAAGCTCCTCCTTGCCCGCCGCTGTTCAAGAACCCGTTCATCAAGATCGGGCCATGGATCCGTAACCGGATATTTGGACCGGCTTTCCACCTTAATCTGGTTCAGAGTGGCAAGCTCGGACTGTGGCATATCCTGCTTTTCATCCTTCTGCTCCGCCACATCGGGCGGCGTGGATGGCGCAGAACTGTCCGCCCAGCAACCGGGGAAGCGCTGCCTGATTGGACACTTCGTGTGTGTGCGCGAGTCGATTTTGCAGTGAAGCCAATGATTGCTTGAGCTCTAGCAACTGCTTTTGGGACGTGTCCACCTGCGCCTGAGCTTGATTGATCGCTGCGGAAGGCGCTGCAGCTCCTGCTCCGGGGTGTTCGCGTTCTGCGCGCAAGCAAGCTGGCCGAAGGCGAACACACTCACGGTTAAAGCGACCGAACGCAGCACACAGCTGCTGAGCTTGCTGGTAGGAGGCTGATCGTACCCGCCATGGACGCTGGGTCACAGCATCTCATGAGGTGCTGAAATGGAGGACGTGTATGCCTGCTGAGCAGAAGCCTGAAACAGAGGTAAGGAATCGACGTTTGGTTCTGAGTGGAGTTACGGTCATTGATCCCAGGAACGGCTCTGCCCAGCCTGGACAAGCGGTTTGGATCGACGCGGGCAAGATCCAGCGCGTTACGTCCGCCGGGGAAGCGACTCGCCGTAGTGACTACACGGTGGTAGAGGCGAGTGGGAAGTTTGCTGTTCCAGGCTTTCTGGACATGCACATGCATTGCCTGCAGGACCCGCAGCCGGAGAGCGGCTTAGCCCTGATGCTCTCCTACGGTGTCACCGGCGTTCGCCAGATGGCCGGCACCTCTGACCTGCTGGCGCGGCGGCGTAAGGGTAAGCTCGACTATGGACCGGAAACGCCGGAGTTGCTGGCGATGCCCGGAGACGTCCTTACCTCCGCAAACGCGGCAACTCCTTCCAACGCAATCGCTGAGGTTCGCAAGCAGAAGGCCGCGGGCGCAGACTTCATCAAGAGCATCTTTGTCACACCGAAAGTGTTCGCGGCGTCTTTGGCCGAAGCCAACCGGCTCGGCCTCCCCTACGGAGGCCACATCTCTCCCGGCGTAGACATGGTCAGGTCATCCAAAGCGGGATTGCGCTTTGTTGAGCATCTCGGGCCCGTCGATTCTCTCTTGCTCAACACATCCCGATTCAAGTTTCTCCTGCTGTTCCTGTTGCGGCTTCGCCCGCCTGCGGCGATGAAGCTTTCCATGGAAGGCATGGGTGATGCGGAGCGTTTCCTCATCGCCAACCCCACGCTGTTCCGTTTGAACATGGATCCGAAAGCGCTCGAGAAAACACAGCGCCTCATCGACAGCTTTAGTGAAGACAAGAGCAGGCGACTCGCGGAGACGTTCGCGCGGAACGGCACTTGGATGTGCCCCACCCTGATTCGCAACAGGACAATGCAGTTTGGGGACCAACCGGAGTTCACCGAATCTCCCGACCTGCGATACATCTCCAAGGAGAACCGCAAGCTTTGGGCAGAGGCGGCGCAGCAGTATCGGTCCCGCCTGACACCCGCGTTTCGCGACACACTCCGGCAGCTGGATGAGCTCTCGTCGCGCATCACTCGCACGCATGCGGATGCGGGCGTCAAGATGATGGCGGGAACAGATTCGGGTGGCGGTGGCGGCTGGCTTGTGCCCGGTGTGTCGCTGCATCAGGAGTTCGATCTGCTGGCAAGTGTGGGTCTCAGCCCGTTAAAGGTGCTTCAAATGGCCACATGCAACGGCGCCGAGTTTCTGAACAGGCAGGACACGCTGGGCAGTGTGAGCGAAGGATGCGCGGCCGATCTGGTGTTGCTGGAGGCAAACCCGCTCGAGAGTGTCCAGAACCTGCATGGCCTCTGGGGAGTGGTGCGTGGCGGCCGCTTTTTCTCGCATCAGCGCTTGCTGGAGATGCGGCAGCGAGTCGCGGATCGGGTTGCGGCGGCATGATGCCACACTAGGAGTCCGACCGCAGAACGGCGTGATCGAACCTGTCGCGTGCCGCTTCCACCCGCTCGCGCTGCATCAGTGCCCATTGTGCTAACGCCGTCACTGGAACCAAAACGTCATGACCAAGTTCCGTGAGTTCGTAGTCGACTCGGGGTGGAATGCTCGGAGTGACCGTACGGGCTATGTAGCCGTCCCTTTCCAGCCCGCGCAAGGTCGAAGTGAGCACCTTTTGTGAGATGGATCCGATGCTGCGCTTGATCTCAGTGAAGCGCAGGCTTCCGCGAGCGAGCATCGCGATGACAAGAATGGACCACTTGTCTCCCACCCTGGCCAGAACGTCACCCACGGACTGGCAGACCTCCGCGGGAAGATCACTGAAGCTGTTGACGCAGGCGCGCGGTGCGGTCACCCCGCGGTAACTCGGTTTCTTCAAAGTGCCTCCTTGTGGCGCGCCTTGCTCACTCATAGTATCTCGGTAACTGAGGGAAACCGATCATGCGACGGTGACCGACGTCGACTGCGAGGAATACTGCGTGAAGGATGCAACCGAAAAGCTGGTTTTAGTCACAGGTGGTTCGGGGTACTTGGCGGGTTGGATGATCGTAGGGCTCCTGAGGGGTGGCTATCGTGTGCGCACAACCCTGCGCTCCTTGGGCCGGCAAGAGCAGGTCCGCACCGCTGTTGCCAAACAGACTGGCACTGTTGACGGCCTTTCGTTTGTTGAAGCGGATCTGCTGAGCGACAGGAACTGGGAGCAGGCCGTTTCCGGCTGTAACTACGTGATCCACGTTGCGTCACCCATGGGACAGGGTGAGCCGAAGGCTGATCTTGTGCGGCCTGCACGTGAGGGGACACTGCGCGTATTGCGGGCTGCCTCACAAAGCGGTACAGAGCGCGTCGTGTACACCTCCTCCATTGTCGCCGCTCAAGCGCCTGACGTGCCCGGCGAAGTGCAACCACGAACAGATGAGACTACCTGGACAGATCCGGGGCAGAAAGGCCTTGGCGAGTACGCGCGTTCGAAGACACTTGCCGAACTCGCTGCGTGGGATTTCATGCAGCAAGACACTTCCGGCATGACGCTCGCAACGGTATTGCCCGGAACGATCCTAGGCGCTGTGATGTCAAAAACCGTTTCGGGTTCGCTCGAAATGATTTACCGATTACTCGCCGGCAAGGTCCCGGCTATTCCGAACGTCGGCTTTCGAATCGTAGACGTTCAGCAGTTGGCTGACCTTCATATCCGCGCCATGACGAACCCTTCAGCTGCCAATCAGCGCTTCTTAGGGGTTGGCGACTTTCTATGGATGGCGGAGATCGCGGCCATCCTGAAGGCGCACTTCGGACTGCGCGCATCGAAGGTCACCACGCGCCGTCTGCCCGACGCCGTTCTGCGGTTTGCAGCGTTGTTCCAGCACGAAGCACGGTTTATGGCGCCGATGTTGGGCAAACGTCGCGAGTTCGACATCAGCAAGACAGCCGCTCTTCTTGGGTGGGTACCTTGCCCTGCCCGCGACGTAGTGATCGAGGCAGGAGAGGGTCTTTTGCAGGCTGGTTTGCTTTGATGGATCGGTCAATCCTGCCCTGACCCAACGCGCAGGAAAGAAAACTGATCGCCGTTCGACATCGATTTGGTCTGTTCCGTGATTAGTTGGGAATCAGAACAGCCTTCGCCCCGGGCGTCACTTCGTAAGCCATGGCATCTCCAATCTGATCCAGCGTGAATGTCTTGCCCACGCGCGTACGGAAGAGCGGGTGCTCAATGACTCCCTCAAGGTAAGCGATCGCCGCTTCAAGCTTCTGTGCGTCTGCAACCGTGGGGCTGGCGAAGTTGCTGAAGCGCTTGAGCACAAGATTCTTCGACATGATCAAGCGCGAGGAGATCGTCAAAGGTGCGGTGGCTCCGAGAAAGCCGTAGAAGTTGATTGCGGCGTACATGGGGAGAAGCGGCGCGATGCGGCTGGTGAGTTCGCCTCCAACGCCGTCAAATACCGCTGTTGCGCTCA
>CAXTVG010000102.1:0-6954 GCA_964247505.1 uncultured Acidobacteriaceae bacterium | reverse complement strand
GGGAAACGCAACACCGTGTTGTGGGCCGTGTTCCTCCCTTTGTTGGTTGTTTTTCTGTTTCTCGCCAACCAGTATGGCAAACAAAAGCTCCGGGCGGCGCGGCTCCGTTCGCAGATTTTCCGAGGTTAGTTCCAAAACGGGACAGAATTCCTGCGCAGCGCACTTTCGGGAATAAGTACTCTCGTAGGACATGTTTTCAGGAGCTATTTACTTGCTCGCCAAGCCGTCGGCGCTGACAATAGGGGAATGAGGAGCACTTTGCTCTCGATATTCGGGCGTTTCGCCTCACTTGTTGTGCTTTGCTCTGCTCTGGGTTTCGTGTGGGCCGGATGTGCTACCGGGGCGCGCGCGCAGGCCGCGCAGTTCGACCTCCAAGGCCCTACGCTCGAGGTCAAGGTCCAGCGCGCGGGCAAAACCCTGCCCATCGCCCAGGTGCCGAACCTGCAGGCGGGCGACCGTTTGTGGCTTCATCCGGTGCTGGGCCAGCACGAATCGGTCCACTATTTGATGGTGGCCGCGTTTCTGCGCGGTTCCACCAATCCACCGCCCGACGACTGGTTTCACAAGGTCGAGGCTTGGAACAAGCAGGTCATGGATGAGGGGGTGTACCTCGCCGTGCCGCCAGGGGCCGAGCAGGTCGTGGTTCTGTTCGCGCCGCAGACCGGGGGCGACTTTTCCGCGCTGAAGAGCGCGGTGCGCGGGCGTCCCGGGGCGTTTGTGCGCGCTTCGCAGGATCTCCGGCTCGCAAGCCTCGATCGGGAGCGCATCAACACCTACCTCGCGGCGCTGCGGTCGATTCAGGATCCGGATAAGATTCAGCCGGAGACAAACACACTCGCGCGCTCGCTCGCGCTCAAGCTGAACCAGGACTGCTTTGCGCGCCCCTCCGACCAACAGGCCGCCTGCCTCCAACAAAGCCAGAGCGCCCTGATCCTCGACAATGGCAGCATCAATCCCACGCAGGGGCTGCTGACGGGGCCCACCAGCGATCTTGCGCTCCAGGCCGGAGCTACTTCAGGCGCGGCCGCCGGCTTATACGATCCGTACATTTCAGCCGCATTCGATATCGCCAAAATCCTGGCCTCCTTTCATACCGCGCAGTACCAGTACATCCCCGCGCTGTCCGACGCCGACGGCGTGGAACTGAACCTATGGCTGAATGCGCCGCCCTCGTTCCATAACCCAAAATCGGTGCTGGTCGTCGCGCTGCCGCCGGTTGAAGAGGCGCGCCTGCCCGCACTGCATCCGGTCGACCCGAAGCAGGTGTACTGCATGCAGCAGAGTCCGCTCGCCCTGCCCGTCGATGGCGCGCCGGCTATTTTCTCAACCGGCTATGGGCACGGGCTGACCGTGCACCTCGCGGGCGCGAACGGCAAGACCATGGATCTGCCGACCACGCCCGACCCGCTCGCCGGCGGGTTTGTTGTCCCGGAGCCCTTGATTGAGAACGCGCATCTCGGCAGGGAAGTGGACGCAACAGTCCAGGGCTACTGGGGCTTCGACGCGTACAAGGGCCCGTCTTTCAAGCTGCGCTCCACCGATGGCGCAGCCTGGACGGTCGCCGATGAGGATAAAAATGCGCTGGTGGTGGGCCGCGACGATGATCTGCATCTCCGCTCCAATGCCGCGGCGTGTGTGGCGGGGCTGACGTTTCGCGACGCGAGAGGCCAGGAGGAAAAAGCGACCTGGAAGCTGGACGGGCCGGACGGCATCATCGCGAAGCTGCCCTTGAAAGACGCGCAGCCCGGAGCCCTGGTGCTTTCGATCCAACAGTACGGGGTAAAAGACCCAAAAACCTTGAATGTGAACTCGTTTGCCGAAGCGGGGAAATACGACGCGTTCACAATCCACTCCGGGGACCGGGGAGGCGTGCTGACCGGCTCGCGCTTGGACGAAGTGGCGCGCCTCGATCTGCGGGGCGTCCAGCTTCTGCCCGGCAAGCTGACCCGAAGCGGCAGCACGGATTCGCTGGAGATGACAGCCTCAAGCAGCCCGGCGCCCCCGGTCAAAACCGCGGACCCGGGCGCAGCGGATTTACCGCCCGCGTCCGGGATGAATGCGCTTGCGGCGGGAACGAAAAGCATTGCGCAGATCACCCTGAAAGACGGGCGAATTGTCGCCGTGCCGGTCGCGGTGGACGCGCCCCGGCCCTCCGTGGCGCTGATCAACAAAGACGTACAGCTTGCGCCGCCGCTCCCGACTGCCCCGCCGGTGACTCTCAAGCTGGGTACTCCAGACGAGCTGCCGCTCGATGGCAAACTGGTTTTTGCAATCAAGTCGCAGTCGCCCGCGAACTTTGCCCGCGATGAGTCGATTGAGGTCGCCACGGCGGACGGACTCTCCTCGGCTACCTTCAGCCTCGCCTCGGGCCAACTCGTCCTCCAGGACGCAAAAACCGCGATTGGCACGCTCGATCCGGCGAAAAGCTTCAACCCGTCTGCGTTTGGCCCCTTACGGCTGCGCCCCGTCATGGCCGACGGCACAACCGGCGACTGGGTTCCGCTGGCGACTCTGGTGCGCTTGCCGAGCTTTGCGAACTACAACTGCCCTCCGGATCCCTCACAAAACTGCACGCTTTCCGGAAGCAGCTTGTTTCTGCTCGACTCTGTTGCCGCCGACCCGCAGTTTTCCAAGCCTGTGCCCGTGCCGGACGGATTCGCAGCCGGTTCCCTCGAAGTTCCACGAGCCAGCAACGGCGAGCTGTTCGCGAAGCTGCGCGACGATCCCTCGGTGGTCAATACGGTTGCCGTCGAGATGCCCAGTCCTCGCACCGCAAGCCGCCGCGCACACCGGCTCCCACCCGAGGAACCCGACGCGAAGGTTCCTGAATCACTGCCGGCAGCTGCCTTCTTCGGAGACGATGCACGCGCGGGCACCCTTTGATCGGCCCGATGGCATCCCTCAGCGGGAAAGCCCGAGCAGCTGCTCAGCGTTGCGATATGCAACCTTGTCCAGATCGTCGCCTTGGAGTTCAAGGCTGTCGAGGAACGCCCGTCCGCGCGTCGTAGAGGAGAACGGGTAGTCAATGGAAAACAGCATGCGATCCACGCCTACCACTTCCAGCGCGCACTGGAACGGCGGCACGGTGAAGTAGCCGCTGGTCGTGATCCAGAAATGTTTGTGGAAGTACTCTTCCACCGGCCTTTGGAGCTGCATTGCCATCAGGTCAAGTGCGCTCGAAGCACGGGCAATGGAAAACGGCAGGTTTTCGCCCATGTGGCCGACGATCAGACGCAAACCTGGATGCCGGTCGAAAAGGCCGGACACAATCAAGCGCAGGACGTGGAGGCCGGTTTCCGCATGCCAGCCCCAGGCAGCAATAGACAGTAAATGGCCCATGTTTGCGGGCAAACCACTGTAATAAGCCTGCTCGACCGGGGGAGGCGGCGGCCCCGGATGGAGGTAAACCGGTACGCCGATCGACTCGGCCGCGGCCCACACCGGCTCGAACTGCTCGTCATCGAGGAAGACGCCCCGCGTGGTGCCGTGAAGCATCAGACCGGCAAACCCGAGTTCCTCGATGGCGCGGTACATTTCCCGGACAGCCGCGTCCACATCGGTCAGCGCGACCGTCGCAAAGCCGGCAAAACGGTCGGGGTGTGCGGAAACTGCGGCAGCGATACGGTCATTCGCGTCCGCGGCCAGGCTTGTTGCTTCGGCTGGATCGAGCTCGTCGAGCCCATTGGCCGCTAGTGAAAGGACTTGGAGCGTGATGCCGGCCTCGTCCATGGCCCATAGGCGTCCTGCGCCCATGTCGAGCAGCACCGGCTCCATGCGGGAGCGAAGGGCGAGCGGCGGCCCGGAGCGAAGGTTGCGGGTCGCCGCGGCGAAACCAGGGGTAAGCACGTGCTCTTCCAGCGTGACGATTCGCATGGCGAAAACCGCTCCAATGGGCCGGGTTGACCGGCGATCCCACGGCGAGAAAAACTACAGTGCTACAAAGAAGGCCAGTGTATCTCAGTAACTCACGAATTACTCTCCCTCGTTCGTGTTACGCCCGTATTGCAGCCGCGCGGATCCGCTTGCCCACCCGCAGGACCAAGGTAGCGGGCAGCGCTTCCACGGGCAGGTGGGGGGCGCTTACCGGTTCGCCGCCGATCCGGACAGAGCCCTGTTTGAGCTTGCGAGCTGCGTCCGTGGCGGAGTCGGCCAACCCCAGCCGGACAAGCAGCTTATCGAGCCGGACCTGCCGGTGATCCGCGTTCCAGCCCACCTCAGCGGCAGCGACTGGGATCTCCTCCACGTGCTCTGGCTGCTCGTCGCGCTGGAACTGCCGGGCCCAGCCCTCGTCGGCCTCGCGCACCGTCTCCGCGGGGTAAAAGCCGCTGACGATGGCGCGGGCCAGCCGCTTCTTCGCTTCCATCGGGTGCAGAGCGCCGGAAGCGACCTCCGATTGCATCGCGTCCACCTCGGACTGGCGCAGGTCGGTGAGCAGGGTCCAGAATCGCCACATCACCTCATCCGAAATGGACATAACCTTTCCGTAAATTTCGGCCGCAGGCTCGTGAATCCCGATGGCATTACCGAGCGATTTTGACATCTTTTGCACGCCGTCGAGCCCCTCGATAATGGGCGTCATGAGCACGGTCTGGGGCTGCTGGCCGAAGTCGCGCTGCAACTCGCGCCCGGCCAGCAGGTTGAACTTTTGATCGGTCCCGCCCAGCTCCACATCGGCCTCCAGCGCCACCGAGTCATAGCCCTGGGCTAGGGGATACAGCATTTCGTGCAGTGAAATGGGCTGCTCGTTCTGAAAGCGCGTGTGGAACTCGGCCCGCTCGAGCATCTGCGACACCGTGAACTTCGCGGCGAGCCGGATGAGGTCTTCGAAACTGAGCTTGCCGAGCCACTCGGAGTTGAACCGCACCTCGGTCCGGTCGCGGTCGAGAATGCGGAAGACCTGGTCGGTGTAGGAGCGGGCGTTTTCGTCAATTTGCTCGCGGGTAAGCGGCCTGCGCGTGGCGGAGCGGCCCGTGGGGTCGCCGATCAGCGAGGTATAGTCGCCGACAAGAAAGATGACCTGGTGGCCGAGGTCCTGGAAGTGCTTAAGCTTGCGCATCAGCACGGTGTGGCCAAGGTGGAGGTCGGGAGCTGTCGGATCAAAGCCGGCCTTCACTCGAAGCGGGCGGCCGGACGCGCGGGACTGCTCGAGGCGCTCGCGCAAGTCCGCGAGGCGGATGATCTCGGCGGCGCCTTTTTGGAGCAGGTCGAGCTGTTCATCTACTGGGGGAAAAGACACAGGGGGAAAGGAAGTGCGAGGCTGTTCCGTCACGGGCCCAGTATAGAGGCGCGGACGGAACAGCCCGGTTTGCTACTGCGCCTTTGAGAGCGTTTCGCCCAGTTCCTTGATTTTCGCCGCGCTTGCGGAGGTATCTTCGCCGGCTACTTTCACAGTGTCTTTGCCCAGCTTTTGCAGCAGCTTTTGGATGGCCGCCGAGTCCGGCTCGCCGGCGTGAAGCAGCTTTTTGAGCTTGCCGAGGTCGGCGACGACGGCTTTGACGCCTTCGTGCTCGTGCTTGGAAAGGTACTCTTCCCAGCTTTCAATGCTCTTGATGCCTTTTTCGGCTCCGAGCTGTTCCGGGCCTCCCTGCAGCGCGTGGATCGTCGTGTCGAAGCGAGTAGTTGCCATTGTGTGTGTTCTCCTTTTCGGGTGCATACAGCCTTCCACTCCGATGTATTTTGCGAGCGAGAGCCAGTTTGTCCGCAAGAATCCTCGTTCAGGAAATGAAAATCCCCCATCTGCCGGCAGGTTCTCGAAGCTCGCGGGACGCCAGCTTGGTTTAAAGCTGTCCCCGGTCTTCCGTGATGCCGATCAGGCTTACGATCCCGAGGGCGTTGGTGCGGGTCGAAACGCCTGGGCGCAGCCGGAAGTCGAACGAGAGTGGATCGTCCGCGTGCTGGTTGGTCATGTGGGCGAGAACCGCGCCGATGCTTGGGGCGATTTCCGTAAGCGCAAGATCGTGGGTGGAAAGCGCGCCGATGGCTCCGTCCCGGAGCAGGCGTTTGAGGATGAGCTCGGTTGCGAGTTTCCGGTCTCCGGAGTTGGTGCCGCTAAGGATCTCGTCGATCAGGAAGAGTACGGGCTCCCCGGCGCGGGCTGACGCGAGGGTTTCCCGGAGCCGGTCGGCTTCAGCCAGGAATTTAGATTTGCCCGTGAGCAGGGAGTCTGTGACGGCGAGAGACGCGGACAGGGTCAGGCGGGAAAGGCGCAAGCGCTCGGCGCGCACGGGAGCTCCCGCCAGGGCGAGAATTGCGTTCAGTCCCATGGCTCGCAGCAGAGTGCTTTTGCCCGCCATGTTGCTGCCGCTGATGATCAGGACCTGGGCTTCGCGGCTCAGGCGGATGTCGTTCCCAACGCAGCTTTCGGCTGGCAGAAGTGGGTGCCCCAGCTGTTGAGCTTCCAACAGGGGCGCGCCGTCCACGAGCTTTGGAAAGGCGCACCCCTGCTGCTCAAAGGCGTAGGCCGCAAGCGCGGAGAGCGCTTCAAACTCGGCCCAGGCATCGATCCACGCGAGCAAACCCGCCTGGAACTTAGCGCGCCATTGTTCGATCGCCAGGACGGCCTGCGTGCCGACGGCGAAAAGCGCGGCCAGCGCGTAGAACTCGACTTTGTCTCGCTGTTCGAGGATGGAAAACAAGCGCTCCACCGTGCGGACGTGGATGCTCGCATGCCCGGCTCGAAGCTGCGTCACCAGCGACTTCAGCTTTGCGGATTGGAACTGCTGCTGTTCCATCAGCGCGAGGCCTTGCCTGAGCACGGAGAATGCGCCTGTAAGCGGGCGCAGCTGTTTCAGGCAAAAATGAACGGCGCGAAAGCGGGTCGCGGCAATGCTCAGCTGCAGCAGCAAGAGCGGGACCAGCAATGGCCACCAGTGAGTCCATGAAGCGGCAACGATCCCGGCGAACACCGCGACAGCCAAGAGAAGGCTGACAGCGCTGGAGCCGAGCAGGAGCACG
>CAXTVG010000101.1:0-7097 GCA_964247505.1 uncultured Acidobacteriaceae bacterium | reverse complement strand
GAACCCGCACGACTCCATTGCGCTGCAACGCGTCATTAATACCCCCACGCGCGGCATCGGGCGTACCACGCTTGACACGCTGGAGCGGCTTGCGATCGAAACCGGAACGAGCACCTACACGGCCATCGCGCATGCGCTGAAGGAGCGCCTGCTGCCCTCGCGCGCGCTTATCGCGCTCGATGCGTTCCGGCGCATGATTGAGGACGCCCGCGCGCTGCTTGCGCCTGGTTTCGCGGACAAGCTCAGCGCCGACGTGGCCACCGATGCCGATGCAACGCTCGCGCTTAGTAGTGTGCATACAGCCGATACGCGCGATGATCAGCCAACCGAGCTCGACCGTACTCTTCATGCGGGCGATGACACGAGTTTCGCGTTCGGCGATGCGGCCCAGGGGACCCTCGCGCTCGGGGACTCGGGGTTCGATCCGGCGAGTTTCAGCAGCGCCGAAGCAGGCGAACCCGAAGTAACTGCTTTTGATCCAGCGAGCTTTGGCGGCGACGGCGAGACCGCCTTCCATCCGGCCAGTTTCGATCCGACTGGCGACGCGACGCCGCTCGATGCAGCTGCGTTTAACCCCTTCGCCGACGCGCCCGCGCCCAAGCGCAAGCCCGGAGGGAAGCGAGTCCAGCAGCTCGGCGGCTCAAGCACCTCCGCCGACGACGCCCGCCGGAAACGAGACGAGGAAACCGCCGAAGCCTTTCGCAAACCGGGCGACCCCGCAACGCTCCCCGAGCTCATCCGCTTTCTCAACGACCGCTCGGGCTACATCCGCGCGCTCGAAGAGGAAGGCACCCCCGAATCCTTCTCCCGCATAGAAAACCTGAAGGAACTGGCCAACGCCGCCCAGGACGCGCAGGAGCGCGGCGAAACGCTGGCCGACTTCCTGGACCACGCCGCTCTGGTCTCCGACACAGACAAGATCAACCCCGACGCCCGCGTCACGCTGATGACCCTGCATGCCGCCAAGGGGCTGGAGTTTCCCGTCGTGCTGCTGGCCGGCCTCGAGGAAAACCTCTTCCCCCACTCGCGCTCGCTCAACGACCCCGCGCAGATGGAGGAAGAGCGCCGCCTGTGCTATGTCGGCATGACCCGCGCCATGGACGCGCTGCTGCTCACCCGCGCCCGCTACCGCCGCCGCTACGGCAACGACATGCCGGAGCCGTCGATCCCCTCGCGGTTCCTGGAAGAAGTGCCCGCGCACCTGATCGAGGACGTAGGCGGCGGCGCGGCGGCGCAAGGGCGCGTGAGCGGCTGGGGCAGCTATGGCTCGCGTTACGGCGGTGCCCGCAACGGGGAAAACACAGGCGAGCACCACTACAGCTACGAGGACGAGGACCAAACCTACCGGGCCCCGGCCGCCTCACGCCCTGGCTCCGGCGCCGTGCGCGCCGGAGGGAAGCCCGGCAGCCCCGCGAGCCCGAACTCGCTCGACAACATCGCCCAATTCTTCGGCGCGCGCGCAGGCGCACCCGGCTCCCGCCCAAGCTTGAAATCGAACCCCAAACCGGCGCAACCGGCTTTAAGACGGGCCAACGCGTCCGTCATCCTAAGTACGGGGAGGGCCAGGTCGTCCGCCGCGAGGGCGACGGCGAGGAAGCTAAGCTGACCGTAACCTTCGCGCAGCACGGGCTTAAAAAGCTTGTAGAGAAGTTCGCGAAACTGGAGCGGGCTTAGGATATGTTTCTGCAAGCGCCATAAGTAGATTCAAATTAAACTCGGGGTTGATGCCCATCCCTGATTTCGAACGCTTGATGCTGCCGCTTCTCCAATTCACGAAAGATGGCGAGGAGCATTCCCTTGGACAGGCTGTCGACGCTCTGGCTGTTCAATTCAAGCTGACCGACGAAGAACAAAGCCAAACTCTGCCAAGCGGTGCCCGCACATTCGGCAACCGCATGGCGTGGGCACGCCACCGTTTAGTTAAAGCCGGACTTTTGCATGCGCCACGCCGGGGTCGTTTTCAAATAACTCAAAGGGGCCGCGAGTTTCTCGAAACATCTCCCGTTCAGGTCGGCTTAGAGTACATTTCCGGCGCAGGGCGCGTCCGCGACGAAGTATCCAATGGCCAGACAAGCTTGGCAAATGGCTCAGGAACAATCGCCGACATAGCTAGGCAGACACCGCAGGAACTGCTCGAAAACAGCTATCAGCTCTTACAGCGGCAGCTTGCCCAGGATCTGCTGGAGCGAATCGGCAAGTGCTCCCCAGCATTCTTCGAGCGCCTCGTCGTCGATTTGTTAGTCGCCATGGGCTACGGCGGCTCCCGAAAGGACGCGGGGCAAGCGATCGGCAAATCGGGCGACGCCGGCATCGACGGCATCATCAAGGAAAACCGGCTCGGCCTCGACGCCGTCTACGTGCAAGCGAAGCGCTGGCAAGGCACGGTCGGGCGGCCGGACGTTCAGGCTTTCGCAGGCAGTTTAGAAGGCCACCGTGCCCGCAAGGGCGTCTTCATCACGACCTCGCAATTTTCGGCTGAAGCGAAAGACTACGTCGGACGGATCGAAAAGAACCATTCTGATCGACGGTCAGCAGCTTGCTGACCTGAGCATTGAGTACAGGATTGGGGTCTCAGAAGTGACGAGCTACAGCGTGAAACGGCTCGATCTGGATTATTTCGATGAGGAATAGCGCCGCGTCTACAGGTAGAACGGATGACCATCGCACCCGCTAAAGCGCCACGTGCATATTCACTCTCGCTGCAATCGGATGCACGATTTTGACTCTTCCATGGCCGGGATTGACGCACTCCCGCAGCTCGATCAGGCCATACTTCCTGAGCTTGTTCACGTCCCGCGTCACCGCGCTTCGATTCCGTCCCAGCTCCCGCGCCAGGTCCGAAACACTCAGAGACCGCTCTTTTGCTGCCTGAAACAACCGCACGCGCGCAGGTGAAAGGCACTCCATCAGGTCCGCCGCGTCCGCGAAGGTAATGATCCTCTCTTCATCGACCCGCTCACCTCGGACGCGCCTGGCCGCTCGCGCGTTTGAGCGCTCCACGAAACCCTCAAACCCATCATGAAATACCTTTACCGCCATACTGCCTCCTTAGCTCCGCGGCTTCCCGAAGGAAGCGTTTGTGGGTCTTCTCATAGGGCTCCGGCGCGACCGGTTCAGCCTTGCCCTCCCAGTGGCGCTCCGGGTAGCCGTGCGCGTTGTCATACCCCAGAATGCGGCCGTTGTCGGCGTGCTGAACGTTCGGAAGGACGAAGGCAAGGTTGTACCGCACAATATTGCCGTGCTCATCCACCCACACCTCCTCGCGCAAAATACCGATGCCGGTGCCGCACCGGAAACGCGCTGTTTCATTGGTCTCCCGGCGCTCACGAGTCTTTCGAGCCACACACCGAGAATAAGCAGGGGGAACATAGAATGCAACAGCTGAAAACTTTTGCGCGTCTAGGGCGCCTTTGTCCGAAACGGCGGTGAAGGCGATTTGTAGTAAAACGTAACTATCGCGGCTCAACCGCACACCAAGAAAGAACCCTCATGGCAAACACCGCAAACATCGAATCCACCGAAGAGCGCAAGGCGCTCAAGCGCGCGGCCCGCAAAAAGGCTGCCCCCAAGGCCAAGCGCACCACCCCGCGCGGCTCCACGAAAAAGAAGCCCAAAAAACTGACCCGCGGCACGAACAAGCGCTAACCCAAACCGCCCTGCCCGAGAGCCGGGCCCGCGCAAGCGGAGTCCCGGACACGGCAGGGCGCGCTGTTTTCTCCCTCGAATCCTGCGAAAACGGAGCCCACGCCGCTGCCGAACCAGCTGTTCGCCCGCAAATCCATTGACAAGCTGATCGCTCAATCCGAGCAGCCCGAGCACGCGCTCCGGAAAACTCTCGGGCCGGTCTCGCTCACCGCGCTCGGCATCGGCGCGGTCATCGGCTCGGGCATTTTTACCGTTATCGGCACGGCCATCGCGGGCGAACAATTCGACGCGACCTCCGTCCTGAACACCCCGGTCGCCGACTACCTGGTCCACCACACCGCGCTGCTGGGCCGCCCCGGCGCAGGCCCAGCGCTCGCGGTCTCGCTGGTGCTGGTCGCGATCGTATGCTGCTTTACCGGGCTTTGCTACGCCGAGCTCGCCTCCATGATCCCCATCGCCGGCTCGGCTTACACCTATACCTACGCGACCATGGGCGAGCTGGTGGCCTGGATCATCGGCTGGGACCTGATCCTCGAGTACGCCTTCTCCAACATGGCTGTCTCGGTCGGTTTCGCGGCGCATGTGGTCGATCTGCTCGACTGGCTGGGCATTCACCCGTCGCTTCAGTGGATTTCGCCCGCTTATCTGCCGTCGGGCCTCACCGACTTCGCGGGTCACACGCTGTACGGACCCGGCTGGCACTTCGGCTTCAACGTGCCTGCGTTTTTGATCGTCATGCTGCTTACGGTGGTGCTGGTGCGCGGCATCCGCGAGTCGGCTGAAACCAATAACATCATGGTCCTGCTCAAGATCGCGGCCATTCTGGTGTTTGTCATCGCGGGGGCGAGCTTCATCCACCCCGGCAACTGGCATCCGTTTGTGCCGAACGGCTGGTCGGGCGTGCTCACCGGCGGCTCCATCATCTTCTTTACCTATATCGGCTTCGACTCTATCTCCACCGCCGCCGAAGAGTGCAAAAACCCGCAGCGCGACATCCCGTTCGGCATTCTAGCGACACTAGCTATCTGCACCGTCCTCTACATCGGGGTGGCGGTTGTGCTGACTGGCTTGATTCCATGGTCCACGCTCATGGACGACGCGGCACCGGTCGTGAACACGCTCAAAAAACTTTCTGTCGCAACCGGCAGCCCGCTGCTGCACTGGACCCGCCTGGCCGTACTGATCGGCGCGATTCTCGGTATGGTTTCGTCGATCTTGGTCTTTCAGATCGGCCAGGCGCGGGTGTGGTTCGCGATGTCCCGCGACCGGCTGCTGCCCGCGGCCTTTTCGCGGATTCATCCGAAGTTCCGCACACCAGTCGTTTCCACCTGGGTGGCGGGCGTGGTGGTCGGCGTCCCGGCGGGGCTGCTCGATATCGGCACATTCGCCGACCTGTCCAACATCGGTACCCTGTTTGCCTTTGTGCTGGTTTACGCCGGCGTGCTCATCCTGCGCTGGAAAGACCCCGGCCGCCGACGCTCCTTCCGCTGCCCCGGCGGCCCCGTATTTCCAGTGCTTTCCATCGTGTTTTGCATCCTGCTCATGGCCGGACTGCCCATCGTCACCTGGCTGCGCTTTTTCGCCTGGCTTGCCATTGGCCTGCTTATTTATTTCACGTACAGCCGCAAACGTAGCGAGTTCGCGCCCTCATCCAATTCATAAACTTTGCACGGAAGGAACCATCCATGATCCAGGCCCAAGGCTATGCAGCGCAGAACGCCACTACCCCGGTCACACCCTACTCCTTTGAGCGCCGCGACCCCGGCCCTCGCGACGTCGTGATCGATATCGAGTGGTGCGGGGTGTGCCACTCCGACATCCACCAGGTGCGCAACGAGTGGAAAAACTCGACCTACCCCATGGTTCCCGGCCACGAGATCGTGGGCAAGGTGCAGGCCGTCGGCAGTGAGGTGACTCGCTTCAAGACCGGCGAGACGGTCGCCGTGGGGGTCGTCGTCGACTCCTGCCGCGTGTGCGAGAACTGCAAGGCCGATGAAGAGCAGTACTGCGAGAAGGGCTTCGTCGAAACCTACAACGGCCGGGAGTACTCAGGCGAGCCCACCCAAGGCGGCTACTCGAACGTGATCGTAACGGACGAGCACTTCGTGCACACCGTGTCGCCAAAACTCGACCCCGCCGGTGTTGCGCCGCTGCTGTGTGCGGGCATCACCACCTACTCCCCCCTGCGGCACTGGCAGGTTGGCCCCGGCAAAAAGGTCGGCGTCATCGGCTTGGGCGGCCTCGGTCACATGGGCTTAAAATTTGCCCACTCCTTCGGCGCGCACGTCATCCTGTTTACCACTTCGCCGGGCAAAGCGGAAGACGCCAAGCGCCTGGGTGCGGACGAGGTGGTCAACACAAAAGACCCTGAGCAGCTGGCCGCCCTCGCGGGCAAGCTCGACTTCATCCTCGACACAGTCTCAGCCCCGCACGACCTGAACCCGTACCTCAAGTTGCTGCGTCGCAACGGCACACTGTGCCAGGTAGGCCTGCCGGAAGAGCCGAGTTCCATCGAGGCTTTCAGCATGGTGGCCAACCGCCGGTCGCTGTCAGGCTCCAGCATCGGCGGGGTAAAGGAAACGCAGGAGATGCTGGATTACTGCGCCGAGCACGGCATTGTGTCGGATGTTGAGGTGATTCCCATAGACAAGATCAACGAAGCCTATGACCGGGTCATGAAATCGGACGTGAAGTACCGGTTCGTGATCGATTTGCAGTCGCTCGCGCAATAAGTACGTACAAGAACGGGTGCCCCACGTCTCGATTCCGAGACGTGGGTCTCCGTGAGCGAAAGCTCACGACCGCCTTTGCTCAACAGCTCTCCCGGCTTTAGGTCTGCTTGCAGAAAGCTACCAGTTTGGTCTGGATAGATTCGAAGTTCGAGATCCGTGTCCAGGACGCTTGCCTCATCTACCACTCGGCCCTTAGCTCCCTCTCGTACTCAAGGCCATTCACGGCGTGCCCGGTACGTGCCCCATGCCCCGATCAGGTCCTCGAAGTTAGGCGGGTTCGCCTGGGCGCGCTCCATAATAAGCCGTGATTGGCGCTGTTCTTCCGCTTCTACGAGTTCGCCAGCCAAAAGCAATTCAAGCGCTTCAACAATGATTTGGCTCGGATAGCGGTCCTCCTGCGCGGCCTTTTGCTGCAGCCGCGCTTCCAGTTCGGGAGAAAGCGTAAGTTCCATGGTGCGAGTCTAGGCCGGTGTTTTTTCAAACGCAAGGACGGCTTCGTGCGCAACCGAGTGAGCTTGGCAGCGCGATCCCGCGCTACAGCGCCAGCCCCTTCAAATACTCCCGGAACTTCGGCCCTAAATCCTCCCGCTTGAGCGCGAACTCGACCGTGGCCTGCAGCATTCCCTGCTTGTCCCCCGCGTCATAGCGCGTGCCTTCGAACGAGAATCCGTACACTTTTTCCTCGCCCAGCAGCGCCTTGATTGCATCGGTCAGCTGTAG
>CAXTVG010000100.1:5606-7187 GCA_964247505.1 uncultured Acidobacteriaceae bacterium | reverse complement strand
ATGCAGAACATCGCGCAGCAGAACATGATGCAGGGCATGAGCTACAGCTGGACCGGCCTTGCGCTTGAGGAGATCGAGTCCGCGGGCAAGACCATCATCATCTTCGCGCTCGGCATCCTGGTCGTGTATCTCACGCTTTCAGCCCAGTACGAGAGCTTCGCGCTGCCGTTTATCATCCTACTGGCTGTTCCCATGGCAGTGCTGGGCGCGCTGCTTGCGCAGTCCTTGCGCGGGCTGCCGAATGATGTGTACTGCCAGATCGGGCTGGTGATGCTGATTGGGTTGTCGGCGAAAAACTCCATCCTGATCGTGGAGTTTGCCGAGCAGCTGCGGCGGGCAGGGCGATCGATCGTAGACGCGGCGATCGAGGCCGCGGAGCTGCGGCTGCGGCCCATCCTGATGACTTCGTTCGCGTTTATCCTGGGTGTCATGCCGCTGGTGTTCGCCAACGGCGCGGGGCAAAACGGGCGGCACTCGGTTGGCACCACGGTGGTCGGCGGCATGCTTCTGTCCACCGTGCTCAACCTGTTCTTTATCCCGGTGCTGTACGTGATTTTGCAAACGCTGCTGGGCGCGGGCGGCCGGGGAAGCAAACCGCACGTCGAAGGCAAATCCGTACACCAGCCCGTCGCCCCAGCAGAAGCGCGCGAGCTCGAACCCACCTTCCGGCATTCAGCGCCTAATGCTTGAGCCGCGCCGGACCGCTTTAGTGCTGGGCGGCGGCGGTCCACTGGGCCTGATCTGGATGGCGGAGCTGCTCGGGGGCTGGGCTGGCTGCTGGGCTTCAAGGAGCGCCGAGCCGCTTGCCCCGTTTCTGCGGGGACGCATCATCGGTACCTCGGCGGGTGCGATCCTGGGCGCTCACCTGGCCGTGCACGGCTCACTCGACGCCCTGGCCGAACAGGACGCGGCGTCCTCCGGCCCGGCGAACGTGAAGAAGCTCCGCCT
Organism: uncultured Acidobacteriaceae bacterium; assembly: GCA_964247505.1. Classification (GTDB taxonomy): domain Bacteria; phylum Acidobacteriota; class Terriglobia; order Terriglobales; family Acidobacteriaceae; genus EB88. The sequence continues at coordinate 6,239 of CAXTVG010000100.1, read as the reverse complement.
GGTCCATTTCGCCCTCGCCTACCTGCGCGCCCGCCTTTTCACCCGCGACTTGCAGGGCTTTCGCGTATCCATGGGCCGGAGTGCCCTGCGCGCTGAGGTGCCCGGCGAGCGGGAGTGGGTCGAGTTTATCGCGCGCTTTTACCCGCCGGACGCCGCATGGCCCGCCGTTTGCGACTTCACGGCAACGATCGTCGATGCCGTCACGGGCGAGTTCGCGGGCTGGCACCGGGACTCGGGCGTCGCTTTGCCGGTAGCCGTCGCGGCCAGCTGCGCCATGCCCTGCACGCTGCCGCTCGTCCACGCTCTCGGCCGAACCTGGATGGATGGAGGCATCGGCTCGACCACCAATGCCACACTGGCCGCGGACTGCGGACGTGTGCTGATTCTGGATCCGCTGGGCCGCTCGGCCAGCCCCGAGTCTCAAGCAGCGCAGGAGCGCTGTAGGCTTGAAGCCGGAGGCAGCCGGGCGCTGCTGTTACAGCCGGACCGCGCCTCAGCAAGCGCGATCGGGCGAAACTTCTTCGAAATGCGCCGGCAGCCGCAGGTAGCCGCGGCTGCCCGAGCCCAGGCGCAAGCGACAGCGGAGGCAGCCTGGAGCGTTCTACATAGCGCTTAGGTCGCTGCTCCCGCCAG
>CAXTVG010000100.1:0-5506 GCA_964247505.1 uncultured Acidobacteriaceae bacterium | reverse complement strand
CAGCGGAGGCAGCCTGGAGCGTTCTACATAGCGCTTAGGTCGCTGCTCCCGCCAGTCAAGCTGTTGCAGAAAAGCTGTGAGATACTGGCGAAGCCCATCTTCCCAAAGCCGGGATGGCGGAACTGGCAGACGCAGCGGACTCAAAATCCGCCGGGCTCCGGCCCGTGGGGGTTCGACCCCCCCTCCCGGCACCACTGATTTGCAAGCGTTTCGCTCCGAACCTAAGTTTTCTATCTAAGTGGACAGCCCGGGGCTGGCTGTTTTTGGTGATTCTCTTCGGAAGTCTCCTCGCCCGTTACGTCGAGCTGAACCAGTTCATCCGCGCTGTCCGGACAGCATCCACAGGTCACGGTCCCGGCAGGCACTGCGCAAGCGGCCCCGGGGCGCCTGCATGATCTGTCTAAGCAGGACAAGCGGCCTTTTCGTCTGCCGCGGGAGTGATTCCTAGCTGGGCGGCGATGAAGTCTTGCGGCTCGACCGGAGCGCAATGCAGCCGAGCAGCAGGATGACGCCAGCCAGCGCCGTCCAAAGCAATGCCGGGTGACGCTCAGTAAAGGGGCGAGCGTCCGGGCGCGGCCGGTATTCTCCGTTGAGCTGCTCCGCCCCGGCCACAGCCATCGGCGTGGGGGTCGTTGAAGCGTGCAGGGCGGCGTAGTCGTATTGCGGCGCTGGCAGCATTGGGTCGCCGTAGAAGAGCGCATATCCATTGCGGCTGCCGGGTTCAAAGCAGACTTTGCGCTCCAGCATTTCGAGCCGGACCGAGGCAAGCGGAAGCGGCGCATCGTCTCCGTTCTCGACGCTTACCGTCCACCTGGAAGGGCGTTCTTGCTCACCATAGGGCGTATCGAGAGCGAGCCGCTCCTCATCGATCTTCTGCCCATCCTCAACCGTGTGCAGCCGGAGGAGAGTCCCTGAAAAGGTTCTCGGCTGGGGAGGTTCCGCGTCGGCGGTCTCCGATGGAGGGCTCGCCGGCATAGCGGAGACAGTGACATCCCGGCTGAAGCTGCGAGGCTCCGGCCCCGGAGTGAACAAGGCGCGGTCCACGGGTACGTGCGCGGGCACTGCGAACTCGATCACTGTCCGCCGGTTTTCCTCTTTAATCCGGGCCGCTTGTGCCACGGTCGCATACGTCGGCTCCTCTTGCGGCAAGCGCAGGAGCGAAAGCCCGGTGATGCTTGCCGGTGCGAGGGGGCCGGTGATGCGGAAGTGCAAGTAGCGGAAATCCGAGCGCGGCAGGTGCAGCACAGTGCTGCGCCCGAGCCGCTGCCGGGTGAGGTCGAAGACGGTAAACGCGCCCAGCTTCGTCGCCCGCGCTTCGCTTTGCGTACGGCTACCCGTGACCGTCACGGTAGCGATAAAGTCGTGCGCTGCGACCGCGAGTTCTACGTCGCCGTAGCTCGCTTGCGGCATGGCGGCGCCGAAGACAGTGTCCTTGCCCTGCGCCCCGAGATTTGAGCGGCAGGATGGATTGCGCGGCGGCTCGCGCGGGCGTCGCTTCCCGGATTGCGAACGGCATCTCTGTGCCGCCGTGAAATAGGCGCAGGTCAGCGAGCTGCGGCGACGCATGGGCGAAGACGCTCGCGTCGAGCGGAATGCAGCTCTCCACTCCGGTTTGCGTGATGCCGGTTACCGGGCGCTCGTACCGGAAGTACTGCGTCGAAGGCATCGCTGCTGCGAGGACGAAAAGACCGGCGGCTAGCTTCATGGGAGCCGGCGCTCCGGGCTGCGAAGGTTGAGCCAATCGCGCTGGTACACGAAGCTAACGGCGAGCAACAGGGCGCCCAGGCCAAGGAAGCTAAGGACGCGGTAACCCTGGCTCAGTTCGCTCACGTCCACAAGGAAGACCTTCCCGATTGCGGCCGCTAACAGCACAAGCGCCTGCCAGCGCACAAACGTGGAACGCCGCCAAAAGCCCGTGCCGAGCAGAATGGCCCCGAACAGCATGAACAGTGCTGAATAGCTGAACTGGGCATAAATGCGGTAGTCGTGCATGTCCCTCGTGTGCCCATGCCAGCTCACAAACCACCAGTAGTTGTGTATCTCCCAACCCAGCGCGAGCAGAATAAGAGCGTTGACCAGCAAGGCGGCAACAGCCGCGATGTTCGTCCAGTCGATCTCCGGATGCGGGTCAACGATCCACTCGGCCATAGCGGTTTGACGGGCAAGGAGAGCGGTAAAAGTGAAGACCGCGATCGCGACCAGATAGGTTCCGAAGCGCTCGTTCAACAACGGCGTGATCGACGCCGGCGGGTTGACCAGCACCAGCACCCCGAGCCCGAGGGATAAGCACAACAGCGCCAAAATGCGGACGACGCTCCCCTGCTGCCGATGAGCCCGGCTTGCCACCCACAGCAGCGCCGCGCCTTCCACCAGCCAGCCGATCGCGAGCCACCGGCCGTGTGCCTTCAGCGGGATGGCGAGCGAAAGAAACACAATGGCCATCGTGAGATGGAGCGAGCGCAAAAGCTGCGGTTGTTCGCGCAACAGCCCGCGCGCGGGTAGGCGTTGCAGCAGCAGATAAAACCCGGCGAGAGCGACGGCCAGCCAGGGCTCGGCCCATGCTGCCCCGGCGCGCTGAAACATGTCGTAGAAAAGCAGGAACACAAGCGCCGCGTTCGCGAGCGGCATTCCCACGAGAGCGAGCCCGCGCCATTTTGGCGAACCCTGCTCCGTGCGGCCGGGGTTTTCGAGACGAACGAGGCGCGGCGCGAAACCGAACAGCAGCAGGAAGCAGACGAGAAAGAACGCCGTGCGTCCGAAATGCTCGTCGCTGTACCAGCTCAAGTACCAGCCCAGGACAAAAAGGGCCGTGCCATTGAAGGCTCCAAAGAGCAGGCGCGACCACGGACGAAGCATGGTGAGGACGAGCACCGCCAAGTCCAGGATGAGCAAGTAGCTGAACAGGCTTATCTCGTGGTCCCCGCCGGTCGAGACGAGAAGTGGCGTGCTTAAGCCGCCCACGATCGAGTAGAGCGCGAGCAGCTCTGAGTTTTCGCGCCATGCCAGAAACGCATTGAAAGCGGTGACCGCGACCATGGCGGCGAACGCCACGCCTGCGGGCACAAGATGGAAGAGCGAAAAAGCCGCCCAAAGCGACAGGTAAAGAATGCCGCTGCCCACCGCCCTTAGAGAGTAGGAGAAGGCCGTGTATCCGCGGCTCTGGAAACGCTCCGCCCAGGCTAGAAGGCCCCCGCCTGCCAGCAGCCCGACGACAACCCTGCCCAGCGGACCGATCCAGTGATTGTCGATGGCAAGCTTCAAGAACCAGGACATCCCGACCAGCACGGCAAGTATGCCGATGCGGTTAAACCATTGCGAGCCGATGCGGCTTTCGAGCGAGCGATCGCCCTTTTCAGGCGTGGCGGCAAATGCAGGTAGCGGAGGCGCGGCTGCGGGCAAACGCGGCGCCGCTGGCTGCTCCGTCGCGGTAAGCTGGGGTGGCTCCGGCAGCGCTGCCGCTCCCGGCAGTTGTGACGACGTCTCGGCTGCCGCTTCCGCGACGACGATTCCGTAATTTCGGAGTGCCTCCTCAAGCAAGCCGACGCGCGAGCGCAAGGCTGCAACCTGATCGGCAAGACCACTCGATGTGTTCTCGTCCATTGCCGTTCACTGTATCCGACAACCAGGCTGGCGGCAACGACGGAACAGGGCCGGAGCCGCGCCATCAGTTTTTCTCTGATCACCCCAGACAATTGCAGTCTCCTTGACGTTCTACACGTCACTCTGCTTCTATGTAGAGCGTCAAGGAGAAGCGCATGCCTGGGGAAAAGTCCGACCTGCTGCAAGGCACGCTCGACATGCTCATTTTAAAAACCGTCGCCTTGGGGCCGGTGCACGGCTACGGCATCTCGCAGCGCATCCGCGAGGTGTCGCGCGACGTGCTGCAGGTGCAGCAGGGCTCGCTGTACCCGGCGCTGCACCGGCTTGAAAAGCGGGGCTGGCTCAAGGCGGAGTGGGGGACGTCTGAGAATGGGCGCGAGGCTAAGTTTTATCGGCTTTCCGCGCGAGGGCGCAAGCAGCTCGCCGCGGAAGATGCGGCATGGAACCGGCTTGCGGAGGCCGTTTTTCTCGTGATGCGCACGACCTGATGCAAGCGCGTTTCAGCGCAGTGGAAGGCTCACGTTCCTGGAGGCAGCGATGAAGTGGCTGAAAGCAAAATTCGGGCGCAAACAGCAGATGCAGAAGGAACTCGATCGCGAAATCGGCTTCCACCTTGAAGAGCAAACGCGGGCCAATCGCGCCGCCGGTATGACGCCCGAAGAAGCGCACCGGCAGGCGCGCGTGGCCTTCGGCGCAGGCGGCCACCTCGCGCAGCAGCTGCGCGAGATGCATATGTTTCTGCCCTGGGACGCGGCCATGGCCGCCGCGAAAGCCGCTGCCCGCTTTTTTCGCCGGGCGCCGGCCTTTTCGCTCGCCGTCATCCTGATTCTGGGGCTCGGCATCGGCGCGAACACTGCAGTGTTTTCGGCGATTGACGCGGTGCTGCTGCGACCGCTCGCGTTTCCTGAGGGCGACCGGCTTGTTGCGCTCGCGCAGTACGACGCGAAAAGCAAAGACCCGGAAAGCACAGTCGCGCCGCCGCGGCTGGAAGACTGGAACAAGCTGAGCCGGAGCTTCACCGCGATCACCGGCTACTACACGCAGGACACTTCGGAAACGTCCGGCGCATTGCCGGAGCGGCTCCAGGAGGCGATCATCGCGCCGCGCTTTCTTGCCGTCTGGGGCGTCGCGCCCGCGCGGGGGCGGTCATTTACGGAGGAAGAAGAGCGCTTTGGGGGGCCTCCGGCTGTGCTTGTCAGCGACCGGCTGTGGCGCAGAAAATTCGGCGCGGCGACCGACCTGAGCGGCAAGCGATTGCGGGCCGGGGGCGAGTCCTACGCGATCGTCGGCGTGATGCCCGCGTCCTTCGCGTTTCCCGCCAAGGACGTGGACGTGTGGGTCCCAAGCCCGGTCGACGCGCCCTATGCGCAAAGCCGCGCGTCCACCTGGTACATCGCCACGGGCCGCCTGAAGCCGGGCGTCACGCTTGCGCAGGCGGGCGCCGACCTGGCCAACGTACAGGGGCAGCTGGGGCGGCAGTATCCGGAAACCGATCGCGATCTCCGCGTCGTGCTCAAGCCGCTCAAGTCTGTTGTCGTGGGCGAGGCGGGCAGCTCACTTTGGCTGCTGTACGCCTCGGTGACGCTGCTGCTGGTGATTGCCTGCTCCAATATCGCGACCTTGCTGCTGGCGCGCACGGGGGAGCGCGAGCATGAAATCTCGCTCCGCTTTGCGCTTCGCGCCTCGCGCGGGGCGGTGTTCACGCAGCTGCTGAGCGAGGCAGGCGCGCTGGCGCTCGCGGGGGCTTGCTTCGGGCTCATGGTCGCGGCGGGCTGCGTGCACCTGCTCCACTTGCTTGCCAGGCCGCTGCCGCGGGTCGAAGAGATTAGCTTGAGCCCGCGCATCCTGCTCTACACGCTTGCCTGCGGGCTTGGGACGACGCTGGGGTGCGGCCTGCTGCCCGCGC
>CAXTVG010000099.1:0-7195 GCA_964247505.1 uncultured Acidobacteriaceae bacterium | reverse complement strand
ACGCCCAGCCTGGGCCGGATCCACTCCGTAACACCCGCATTCCAGGCGCCTTCGGTGTTGTGCTGCAGGTTGGTCCCGGGCCGGAACCTCAAATAGCTGCCGCCGCCGTACACCTCGTACTTGTGCGAGTAGGTGTCCTGCTCAATCGCCTGCTCGCGCAGGCGGCGGCGCGCCTGCACCCGCGACTGCGCGTCTTTGAGAATCTGCGCGCGCTGCTGCTGGGTCTGCGGGGCTGCCTGCTGGGCGTCAGGGTCGGCGGCGGGGGGGCCGCCGGCGGTTTGCCCGGCAGCGGTAAACGCGAAGAAAGAAGCGCTCCCGAGCAAAAAAGCGGAAGCGAACAAAAAACGGCGGTGCTGAAACAAGCTTGTGTGCCTCCAGAAACGGCGAAAGCTCAACGGGCGAGCGGGTAGGAACCGTCTTCTATTAAACCATTCTCTCCTTCCGGCTCGCGTTCAGCTTGCGCCCGGGCCGGACGCTGGGGTACACACGCAGCAGGGCGGGGCTCGCCCGACGATGGGAGCAGCAATGCGCGGATTCATCCTTGGCCTGTTGATCGGCCTCGTTACACTGCCGCTAGCCGGGTGGATTTGGCTGCACCAAGGCCATCCGCCAGTCGCCGTTACCGACCCGCAGCTGCCGTTCGAGCACCAGCTCGTCAACATCCCGCTGCACGCCCGCATCCGGGACGAAATGCCCAAGCGCGCCGCCATGGACCCGAGCCCGGCCAACCTGCTGCTGGGCGCACAGGTATATCGCGAGCAGTGCGCCATGTGCCATGGAGGCTACGGGCGCCCGGCCGGGATCGCCGCGCACATGTTTCCCCGCGCGCCCCAGCTGTGGGCGCCGCACGGGCACGGGGTAGTCGGCGTCAGCGACGACCCGCCCGGGGAAACCTACTGGAAGGTGAAAAACGGCATCCGGCTCTCGGGCATGCCCGCCTACCAAGGCGTCCTGAACGACGCGCAGATGTGGCAAGTTGCCGTGCTGCTGGCCAACGCCGACAAGCCCCTGCCGCCCGGCGTGATGGCGGTGCTCAAGCGCCCGCTCGCTGCGGAGATGGAAGCGGAGCAAACACCCGCTCCGAACGGGCCGACCGTGATACCTGTGCAGCCGCTGCCGAATCAATAGCGCTTCTGAAAACAAGCGGCTTAGCAGTAACTCACGTCCGCTTCTACGCTAAGTCGCGCTGAAGCTTTGCCTGCCTGCCCCCGCTCCGCTTTTGACAACTTATCGCGAAGCAGCCTATATTCCTCCTCGCAATCAAATCAAGCGATTGTCCAGAGGAAATGTTCCAATGCGCAATAACGTACACGGCTTTACCACCAGGCTCGCGCTCGCCGGCCTTTTCCTAAGTGCGGCTCCCTTCGCAACACAAGCTGCCCTTGCCCAGGGCGGCAACCCAAAAGCGCCGGACTTCGGCCCCAACGTCATTATTTTCGACCCGACCATCCCAGCGGACACCATCCAGTCGCAGCTCACCGCAATCTCCAATGAAGCCGAGTTCAGCACGAACCGGCACGCCGTGCTGTTCAAACCCGGCGCCTACAACATCCAGGCGCCGGTGGGCTTCTACGAGCAGATCGCCGGCCTCGGCGAAACACCGGGCGCGGTCTCCATCACCGGCTTCATCACCCCAAACTTCGGCGTCCCGGTGTACGGTACCCCCACCTGGCCGCAGGCCAATCTGACCGATACCTTTTGGCGTTCGATGGAGAACCTGACCATCAACGCGGTCACTGACTCCTTGCAAAACGCGCCGCCAAACACCCTGCAGTGGGGCGTTTCGCAAGGCGCACCCCTGCGCCGCATGCAGATCAACGGCGGCCTGGAGCTGACCAACTCCTATTGCGGCAACGCAAGTGGCGGCTTCATCAGCGACCTCCTGGTCACGGGCCAGGTCAGCTCCTGCTCGCAGCAGCAGTGGTTCAGCCGCAACAGCTCCTTCGGCAGCTGGAACGGCGGTGTTTGGAACATGGTGTTTTCGGGCGTCCTGGGCGCTCCGGCGCCTTCCTACCCCGCACCGCCCGAAACAGTGGTGCAGACCACCCCGGTAAGCCGCGAGAAGCCCTTTTTGTACGTGGACCGCAACGGAAACTACAACGTATTCGCGCCGGCTGTGCAGAGGAACTCCACTGGAACCACCTGGGCCACCGGAACCGAAACGGGACGCTCCATCCCCATCCAGCGCTTCTTCATCGCCAAGCCCACCAACACCGCGCGTGAAATCAACCTCGCGCTGCTGCTCGGGCAGAACCTGATCCTGACCCCGGGCATTTACAACCTCGACCAGCCCCTCACGATTTTCCGGCCCGATACAGTTGTGCTCGGCCTGGGCTATGCCACCCTGGTTCCGCAAAACGGCACCGCGGCCATCAACGTCGCCGACGTCAACGGAGTCCAGATCGCGGGCCTGATCGTCGATGCCGGGCCTAAAAACTCGCCCGTGCTGGTCGACTTCGGCTCCGGCATCCCCGGCTTGCCTCTGCCCAAGGGCGGCTTGTTCTCACACACGGCCGACCCGTCCACGCTGAGTGACATCACGCTCAGGATCGGCGGAGCAACTGCGGGCAGCGCGAATACTGCCCTCGAAATCGACAGCTCCGACGTCATTCTGGATAACATCTGGTCCTGGCGCGCCGACCATGGTACCGGCGCCGGTTGGACCTTAAATACCGCCCAGCACGGGCTGGTGGTCAACGGCAACCGGGTCACGGCACTGGGGCTTGCGGTGGAGCACTATCAACAAGAGCAGACGCTGTGGAACGGCAACGGCGGCGAAACCATCTTCTACCAAAGCGAGCTGCCGTACGATCCGCCCAGCCAGGCGGCCTGGACGTCCAAAACGACGGGTGGGACGGCCAACGGCTATCCGTCCTACGTGGTGTCGCCTGGGGTCACGACGCACACGGCTTACGGCTTGGGCATTTACTCCTTCTTTAATCTGGGCATCAACATCGTCGAAGACAACGCAATTGCGGTGCCGAACGGCCCCGGCATTGCCATCCACGACGCAGGGACGGTATGGCTCAACGGCAGCGGCTCTATCACGCACGTCATTGACGGCGTGGGCGCGGCGGTCAACGCGGGCTTCGCCGACCAGCTGAGCGGGGTTGTTACTTACCCGTAAGCCGGCCAATAGGAAAAGGGGCGGAGTAACTGCCGTCCCTTTTCAGTATCTGGACTTAATCGTATAGGTAACTCCCGTAGTGAACTGGAATGAATTGCGCGTGGTAGGCGGCTCGGACGGAACCGGATCATTCAGATAACTGTCGATCGTGCCAACCGTAAACGCCAGATTCTTGTGAAACGGAAAGCTGAGCGTGTCTGTTTCGTTAGCAGAGTAAGCGTGTAAGTTATTGAAAGCGGGGAGATACGACGCTTGCTGGTCAAACACCATGCCGCGCTTCAGTTTGAGCTGATATGTGGCTGAAAGTGTCGAGCCGATCAGGTTTTGGCTGTTCCCCGCGGTCCCTGCGATAAATTGCTGCTTTTCGTATTGCAGCGTCGCTTTGAGGTCGAGCAGCTGGTCCGGCCGTTTGAGCACTGTGACGCCGAATCCCGCGCCGTAAATCTGCTGCAAGTCCAGACCCTGCGAGTAGTTATGGTCAAACGCGGTTTGCACCAGTGCATACCCGCGATTTGAAAAGTATTGGTCGCGCTCGGCATCGGCGTGGAAGATCGAGCTTTTGGTCGAGGTCGCGGGCGTCAGCACACCGCCGCTCATGTAAGCCGGCTGCGTGATCTTGCCGTAGGACGACGAGAAATCCGCCTGCGTCCGGTTCCGCGTCACCAGCCAGCTTACCGTCGGCACCGTGCGTACCAGCGCCACCGCGCTCGTGTAGGAGCGCTGGTTCTCCGTTCCCTGCACCAGCGTGACACCGGCAGTGGCGCTGCCGTTCCAGCCTTCAAAGAAGTTCGGTTCCCCGCGCACCTGCCGGTTGAAAGTCCGCTCGTCGAGAATAAATTGCGCAGCCTTCACGGGAATCGGCCGGGGCCCCGGCACAACCGTTTGCTCTTTCTTTGCGGCTGGCGGCGGCGCGCCGGGGTTCACCCGCACTTCGCTGTTCTCGACCGACAGCGTCCCTTCCGAAGCGTCTATGGCGCGATGCCGCACTCCCGGCTTGTTCTCCAAAACCACGAATCCGGTGCGCGTTTTCAGCGAACGGATCTTGCTCCACGGCACGCTTACCTCGCCCAACTCATCCGAGTTGAAATACACCGTCCCGGTCACTTCGCGTTCGAGCTGGCCCTGGAGTGTATCGCCGTTTTCAAACGTGAGCGTATCGCGAGGCCCCTTCGGAGCGGGATCGCCCCACGCCAGAAGAACACTACAAACCAGGAGCAGTACAGCCACCCCAAAGCGGCGAGCTGCACACAGCCGCAGCAGCGGCAAACATTCACAACCATTCATCTAGAATTCACTGCCTCTCCGCTCCGATGGTATTGCTTTCGCGCCCGCAACGGGCGAGCGGCCTGCCCGTACTCCCGTCCACAGGTCACAGGTTTAAGGCACCCGCTTACCCGGAGGTGACCTGCAGAAACAGTACCAAAGCAGTAGCAAACGCGGGAAGGGCGCATAAATCACCAGAAAGGCGCATCCCAAAGCATCCCGGGGGGTGGTGTTCGCAACTTATGTCCAGTTTCATTGAGCGTGGTAACCGCGGTCCGGCCCACTTGCTCCGAAAGGGACATCTTCATGTTAGTACGCGCTGCTGCCTGTTGCCTTTCTTTCCTACTTGGCGCGGGAACCCTTCTCGCCGCCGGTGGCGATCGCCCCTCGGCCAACTTCAAGGTATCTCAAATGACCGCGGTGCCCGGCAAAACCTTGGCTCCCGGCAGCTATACCATTCGCGTTCTCGACCATCTTTCCGACCGCTACATTCTTCGGGTGGACAATGCCGGCGGTTCGAGCCATGCCCTGTTCATCGGCATTCCCAGCAAGAGCCTCGACACCGGCACGAAGGGTGAGATCGCGTGGAAAACGCCGGCCGAGGGCGCAACCTATGTCCGTGGCTGGAAATTCGCTTCCCTGCCCGCGCTCGAGTTCGCCTACCCCAAAAATGACGCTGTAGCGGTAGCGAAAGCAAACGACGCGCAGGTCCCGGCCATCGACCCCGAATCGGACAGCATGGTCGCAGCGGCCAAGCTTTCGCCGGACGAGATGCACATTGTTACCCTTTGGCTTCTGACGCCCACCACCGTCAGTCCCAATGCGCCGGCGGGGATCCAGGCGAAACGGCTCACGCAGCTGGCGTCGGCGCGCAAGCCCCAAGGCAAGCTGCCCCACACCGCGAGCGAGCTCCCGTTGACTGCCTTGCTCGGGGTCATGTCCCTGCTGGGCGCGGCCGGTCTCCGCACGTTCCGGGTGCGAGAGGGCCGCTAGCCCGATGCGGCGCGGGCGCGTGTTCTCTGAAGCGGCTTGCTGGGCTCTTGCCCTGGCGTGCCTTCTTTACGGCGGCTTTGCCTGGGAACAGGCCCACGCCGCCCGCGCTCACGTAGTAAGGGCCGCTCGGATTGAAACCCCGCTCGCGCCCGGCCAGGTGCTGGGCGAGATGACCATCCCCGCCATCGCACTCACTGTTCCGGTCGTTGAAGACGACGACAGAGCGAGCCTCCTGCGCGGGGTCGGCCACATTCCAGGGACCGCCATGCCGGGCGGCCTGGGCACGGCAGGCCTGGCAGGGCACCGCGACACCTTTCTGCGCCCGCTCGCTCGCATAGCTCCCGCGATGGAGATCGACGTTTCGCGCGGGCCATCTCTGTACCGGTACATCGTGGACCGGACCGAGATCGTCCATCCCGAGGCGGTGAACGTGCTCGCGACCCAAGACTCGCCGGAACTAGTTTTGGTGACCTGCTATCCATTCCACTACATCGGCGCGGCACCGCTGCGCTTCATTGTCCACGCGCACCTGGTATCGCTGGCGCCGGACCGGGCGCGGCCCTGAGCAGCTTTTGACCCGCTCGCAAGCCTGCTGACCGGGAAGAGCTAAACTTTACACATGGCCATCTCCCGCGAACAAGCGCTCGACTACTTCCACTCCGACGACCTGCTTGGCCTGGGGATGGACGCCGACGCCCAACGGCGCAAGCTGCACCCCGAAGGGGTGGTCAGCTACATCATCGATCGCAATATTAACTACACCAACTTCTGCACCGAATATTGCACTTTTTGCGCCTTTTACCGGCCGCTGAAAGGCAAACTCGCGAGTGAAGGTTACATCCTCGACTTTGAAACCATCCACGCCAAAATCGCTGAAACCCTGGAAATGGGCGGGACGGGCGTGTTGATGCAGGGCGGCATCCATCCCGATCTCAAGATCGACTGGTTCGAGCGGCTCTTGTCGGGCATCAAGCAGCGCTTCCCGCAAATTTGGCTGCACTGCTTTTCCGCATCCGAAATCCTCGCCATCGCCGAATATTCCGAGATTTCCCTGCGCGACACCATCCTGCGCCTGCGCGATGCCGGGCTCGATTCGATCCCCGGCGGCGGCGCGGAGATCCTCGACGACGAAGTGCGCCACCGCATCGCGCGGCTCAAGTGCGGCACTGAGGACTGGATCGCCGTGCACCGCACCGCCCACGAGCTGGGCATGCGCACTACTGCAACCATGATGTTCGGCGTGGGCGAGAGCTTCGAGCAGCGCGTCAACCACTTCGAGGCAGTGCGCCGGCTGCAGGAAGAAACCGGCGGATTTACCGCATTTATCCCCTGGAGTTTCCAGCCGAACAACACCGCGCTGGGCGGCCGCGGCTGGGAAGAAGCCACCGCGGTCGACTATCTCAAAGTGCTGGCCATCTCCCGGCTTTATCTCTCGAACATTGAAAACGTGCAGTCCAGCTGGGTGACCCAGGGCTTGAAAGTCCTTCAAATGGGTCTGCGCTTCGGCGGCAACGACGTAGGCTCGGTGATGCTCGAGGAAAATGTCGTGCGCGCGGCCGGAACCTCGAACTGCACCACGGAGGAGGAGCTGCGCCGTGTGATTCGCGACGCAGGCTTCCGCCCGGCCCAGCGGGATACGCTCTACCGGACCATGTTTTTGAACTAGGCTTCGAGTTTGCGCAGGTGCTGGCCCACCCAGGCGGCCAGCTGCTCTTCCGTCAGCTCACCGGCGGCCAGGGCCATCATCACTCGAAAAGCGTCATCGGGTTTCGCGTCGAGCCGCCAGCCATTCGACGGAAGAAACAGTCCGAA
>CAXTVG010000098.1:0-7231 GCA_964247505.1 uncultured Acidobacteriaceae bacterium | reverse complement strand
CACAATCTCCGGCAGTGTGAGCCGCATCAGAGGGAGGAAAATGCGCTCCACCGCCTTGCCCATCCACGCGTCTTCCATCGGCGGCTTGCCGACGATCGTCGCCGCGTATACAGGGTCTTTGCGGTGGGTAATCGCCGTGATATGGAAGGCCGGGTACTCGTCTTCCATGGTGTAAAAACCGGTATGGTCGCCAAACGGGCCTTCGGTCCGCAGCTCGTCGAGCTTTACAAAACCTTCCAGGACGATCTCCGCATGGGCGGGCACTTCGAGGTCCACCGTCTCGCACTTGACCAATTCCAGCGGCTTTTGCCGGAGAAATCCGGCGATGATGTACTCCTCCACCTCGGGCGGCGCGGGCACGATGGCGGAAAAGGTGGTTGCCGGGTCAGTCCCGATCGCTACCGCGACTTCCAGCCGATCGTTAGCCACCTTGGTGAACATCTGAGGCAGTGCGGAAGATGCGGGTGCCCCAGGTCTCGATTCTGAGACCTGGGTTCTTGCGTCCCGCGCAACTGTCCCACCCGCGGTTTCCGCCATTTTTGCAACACGTCCAGCCGCGTCCGAGCTTTCCGCTCGCAGCCGATCCCGGAGGTGCTCGGCCGCGTTCTTCTGCCGCTGCCAGTGCATCCCGGTAGTCTGGCCGTCATACACCTGCATCCGGTACATACCCATGTTCCGTTTGCCGGTTTTCGGGTCGCGCGTGACTACCAGCGGCAGCGTGATAAACCGGCCGCCATCCATGGGCCAGCACTGCAGCACGGGAAACTTCAGCACATCCACATCCGCCCCGCGTAGGACCACTTCCTTGCAGGCCGCTTCGCGCGCGCGGACCGTTCTTGGAAAAAACTTGCCCACCTCCGCCAGCTTGGGCAGCAGCTTGAGCTTTTCCATTAGGCTTTCGGGCGATTTCTGCTCCAGCAGCGCGCGAATCCGCCCCGCGACCTCGTCCAGCGAGTCCACGCCGAGCGCCAGCTTCATGCGTCGCTCCGACCCGAACTGGTTCATCAAAACGCGCGCGCCTGGGTAGCCCTTGACCCGCTCGAACAGAAGCGCCGGACCGCCGGGTGAGCCGCCCCGCTTGCCCGCTTTCGAGGCGCGATCCGTTATTTCAGCGATCTCGAGGATCGGATCGACTTCCTCGCGCACCCGCTTCAGCTCGCCCGCCCGCTCCAGGGCCTTGATCCACTCGCGCAAATCGCGGTATGCCACGCGCTCTCCTGTATGCCTACTGCAGTCTAAGCGGCGTAACAACCCAAACGAGAACACGTCCCGAAGGGACCGCCAGCCGCGCAGGCGGTTTTGCCTTTAACTATCGAACGGCAGAAGAAAAGCCACCCGCAGGTGGCTTCTTCTGTCTAGCAAATAACCTACTTCTCCGGCAGCCGCGTCGCGAACTCAGCCTCCGTCGGTCCGTGCGCAAACTCCGGATGCTCGTTCTCCACCAGGAATTTCTGCACGCGCTTGGCGTAGTCCGGGTCTGCTTTCTCGAAATGCGTGAGCTGCAGCTCCTGGATGCGAATCGGCGTCTGGCCCAGGCTCTGCGCGATATTCTCGCACAGCAGGTTCTTCTGATCCTCGTTCATCAACCGGAACAGGTCGCCGGCCTGGGTATAGTCGTCGTTGTCCTCGCGGTGATTATACCGCGCTGCCGCTTCGCCCGAAAGCCGGATAGCCCGGTCCTTGTATTTGTCATCCTGCTTGGGACCGCCGAAGCTGTTCGGCTCGTAGTTCGGCGCGGCACCCATGTTCCCGTCGAAGCGCATCGCACCATCCCGGTTGTAATTCATCACCGGACACTTCGCCGCATTGATCGGCAGCAGCTCGTAGTTGGTGCCAATACGATAGCGATGCGCGTCCGGGTAACTTACCAGGCGCGCTTGCAGCATCTTGTCAGGAGAAAAGCCCATGCCCGGCGCTACATTGACCGGATTGAAAGCTGCCTGCTCCACTTCTGCAAAGTAGTTGAGAGGGTTGCGGTTCAACTCCAGCTCGCCTACCTCGATCAGCGGAAACTCTCCATGAGGCCAGACCTTAGTCAGGTCGAAAGGATTGAACTTCGTGTAGTTGTAAGCCTGGTCCTCGCCCATCACTTGGATGTACGCGGTCCACTTCGGAAAATCGCCTTGCTCGATCGCGTGGAACAGGTCGCGCTGCGCGTAATCCGGGTCGGAGCCGGCCAGCTCCTCGGCCCGCTTCGGATGCAGCGTTTTGTTGCCCTGTTTGGTTTTAAAGTGCCACTTCACATACACGAGCTCGTCCTGCTCGTTGATCAGCGAGAAGGTATGGCTGCTGTAACCATTCATAAAGCGGTAGCCATCGGGAATCCCGCGGTCTGAGAAAAGAATCGTAACCTGGTGCAGAGACTCAGGCGAAAGCGACCAAAAGTCCCACATCATCGTGGCGGACTTCAGGTTAGTCTGTGGCTCGCGTTTTTGGGTGTGGATAAAGTCGCCGAACTTAAGAGGGTCGCGGACGAAGAAGATCGGCGTATTATTACCGGTCATATCCCAGTTCCCCTCTTCGGTGTAAAACTTAACAGAAAAACCGCGCGGGTCGCGCGCCGTGTCGGCCGAACCCTTCTCGCCGCCCACGGTCGAAAAGCGCGCAAACGTCTCGCAGGTATTGCCCACCTTTGCGAACAACTTAGCTTTTGTGTACTTCGAGATATCGCCGGTCACGGTGAACTTACCGTGCGCGCCAGAGCCTTTCGCGTGCACCACGCGCTCGGGAACACGTTCCCGGTTGAACTGCGCCATTTTCTCGATCAGCAGATAGTCTTCGAGCAGCACCGGGCCGCGGCGGCCCGCAGTCAGCGAATTCTGGTTATCGCCGATCGGGCGGCCATTGTTGAGGGTGAGAACTGGACTGGTTTCGGACGCGCCTGCGTCGACCTGGCCTGCGCCGTTATTTCCATTGCCGTTCGCCATAGGGGAACTCCTCTTTAATAACTTTTATCACACGCAGGCTTTCGAAGGCCTGTGTATTTCCCGAACTAGACAGCCGTTACAACCGGCGCGGGCGGCTCAGCTCGCCTCCAGCTTCGCAAGCGACGCTTCCTCCCCCGCAATGGCCACCAGAGGAAAACCGCCACCCTTCCACCCATCGAAGCCGCCCAGCAAAGGCCGCACTCGCGCAACTCCCATTTTCCGGATCGTCATCGCCATCCGCACCGCCGTTTCCTCGTTGGGACAGGTGCAAAAGAGCACCACGTCCCGGTCCCGCGGAATCGACGCGCTCGACTCAACCAGCCGGTCCGGCGTCAGCACCACGGCGCCGGGCAGCGTGCGCGGATCGGGCAGGTAATCGAGCGGATGGCGCAGATCGACGAGGTACAAGGGCTCCCGCGCCTCCATCATCGCCCACAGCGACTCGGGCGTCAGCCGGTCCATCCGGATCTCTTCAAGCGACCGCCGCCGCCGCACTTCCCGGCTCACGATCCACGCCGCCAGCAGGACTACGAACAGCGCAGCCGCAAAGTGAGCCACCCAAGCCAGCGCGTGAGGGTGCATCTTCAACAGGTCGCCCGCGAACCGGCCCCCAATGACGAAAGCCACTGCCCATAGCAGCACACCGGACGCGTCGAAAAGAAGGAACTTGCGGAAGCCCATGCCGGTCTGGCCCGCGATCGCCCCGGCCATGGTGTTGAGCGCGGGTAGAAATTTGCTTACCAGCAGGGTACTCGCACCGTGTTTGCCGAAATAACCTTCCGTTCTCTGGACGCAGGTGTCGCGGTGCGGCAGAAACCGGCAAAGCACCCGGACTACGGTGTTTCCGTATCGCTTGCCCAGGAAATACCAGCTTGTGTCGCTTACGAGCGAGCCCAAAAGAATGGCACCCAGCACGGGCGCGAGGTGCAGTTTGTGAGTCGAGGTAAGCGTTCCGGCCGCCAGCAGCAGCGGCGCCGAGGGAATCGGAACGCCTAGCTGCTCCACAAACACCCAAACTGCGAGCACCAGGTAGGCATGGGCGAGAAATAGGTGTGTAAATGGCATGCGCGCTCCGCCGAACCGCCCTCAAGTCCCCGGGACCGCCCCGGTGCAGAGTAGATGCGCCGCACCGGGGAAATGTAGCGAAAACAACGCCATCAGGAAGCGCCTAGCTCTTGACCCGCACCTTCGGCTCGACCGACAGCCCCGGCCGCAGCAGGTGGTCCCGGTCCTCGGTCTTGTCTTTCAGATCGATGCGAACAGGCACGCGCTGCACAACCTTGACATAGTTGCCGGTGGCGTTCTCGGGCGGGAACAGGCTCAGCACCGATCCGGTTGCGCCGCCAATCTGCGTGACCACGCCGTCATACTTGCGTCCACCGTAGGCATCCACACTGATGGTTACCCCCTGCCCGGCGGTCATGGAACGCAGCTGGGTTTCCTTAAAGTTGGCCGTGACCCAGATGTCGTCCAGCGACACGAGCGTCGTCATGTTCTGACCGATGGAGACGTTTTGTCCCACCTCCACGCTCTTGCGCGTGATAATGCCATCCACAGGCGCCACAATGCGGGTGTAGCTCAGGTTGAGCTTGGCCTGCGCCAGCGCCGCCCGGTTTTGCTCTACCTGTGCCGCGGCCTGGTCGGCCCTGGCCTTCTGAATCCGGATCTGATCCAGCCCCCGCCTCGCGTTCACCAGCTGCGCTCTGGTTTGAACCACACGGTCCTGTTGCATGCGCACCGAGGCCTCGCTCGCGGTCACGTTCTGACGCGACTGCGCCAGCGCCGCTTCATCTCCCTTGGCCGTGGCCACCGCCTGGTCGAACTGCTGCTTTGAGATCACATCCCGCTGCACCAGCGGTGTGTAGCGCTCCACGTCCAGCTTGGCCCTCACGTAGTTTGCGTCGGCCTGCGCCACGGCGGCGCGGTTGGCCTCCAGCTGGTGCTGCGCCTGCACCACACCGTCGTTGACCTGCGACAGCGTTGCGCCGACAGCTTCAATGTTGGTGGTCTGCGCGGTGGTGGTCACCGGCACGTTTACCCGCTCCGACTCGTAGTTCGACTCGGCCGCCGCCAGGTTCGCTTCGTCTTGCGACACCGCAGTCTGGTAGTCCTTCGGGTCAAGCTGCACTATCACATCGCCGGCCTTGACAGGCTGGTTCTCATTCACAGGAACGTCGATGACATTGCCATTGATGCGCGACGAAACCTGGATCAAGTGGCCGTTCACCTGTGCATCGTCAGTATCTTCGTAAAACGTGGAGTGCCAATAGAACAACAGCGCGCCCACGATAAGAATCGCGACGACGAGGATAATGATGAATCGGCGCCGCGACTTGGCGCGGGGCGTATTCTTCTCTTTTTCCTTTTCCTGCGCCGGGTCTGGTTTGTGCTCTTGCTCGACTTCTGTATCCGGTGTCTGCTCCGCCATTTACTTACCTCTCACGTACTGGTTCAAATTCGTCGTCGCCACGCCCAGCGCGCGCGCCAGAGAAAGTTTGGCGACATTGTGCTGGTACAAGCTTGCGATGTACTGGTCGTCGGCCTGGGCAACCTGCTGCTGCGCCTGCGAAACCGCCAGATTGTCCGATACGCCTGCTGCAAAACGCTGCTGAGCTTCGCTGAGTGCTTCGCCGGCCAGCCCCACATTGCTCTGGGCTACAGAAACCTGCTTCTGCGCCGCCTGGATGTCGAGAATGCTGTCGCGCACGTCCTGGGCGATTTGGCCGCGCAGATTGTTCAACTGCGCCCGCTTTTGCTCCAGCTGCTCCTGGGCCAGCGCCTCATCCCCGCGAATCTTGCCTTCCTCGAGGATCGGCACACTGAATGTGCCGGTTGCGTCGCCTGTTCCGTGCGAGTGCCGCACATTCGGCCCGATATCGCCGTAATCACCCGAAAAGGAAACCGTCGGGTAGCGCTCGGCCCTGGCCGCGCCCTTCGCCAGGTCCGCGCCCTTCAATTGCTCCGCGAAGTTCGCGATGTCCTTGCGATTGCCTAGCGCCTCCGTAACAGCTGTGTCGGGGTCCAGCCCATCGAGCTGGGCATACGGCGCCGCGTCCGTTAATTGAAATTGCTGCGCCACCGGCAGTCCTATCACCCGCGCCAGCGCCAGCTTGTCGCGATCGAGCGTGGCCTGCGCCTGGATCAGATTCTGCTGCTGCGTTTGGTAGTCCACCTGCGCCCGGAGCTCGTCCAGCAGCGGCGAAGTGCCGGCCTGGTGCTGCTGCCGCGCCTGAAAGAACGAGACCCGCGAGGTTTCCACCTGCTGCTGCGTCGAGACCACCCGCGACTGGTCGGCGATAACCAGCAGGTAAGCATTCCCGACGCTCAGCACTACTTCGTTGCGCGCGTCCTCGACGGCCAGTCGCGAGCCGGCAAAATTGTGCTTCGCTGACAAATAGTTCCGGATGGACGCGACATTAATAAGACTCCAGTCCAGCGTGGCACGAAAATCCTGGTACCCGTAAGGCCCAATAATCGCCGGAAAGCCCGGAATCCGCAAACCTTGCGCCTGCAGGTTGGTCTGGCTCACCGCATCCCGGATATTAGCGTCGATTTGCGGCAGCAGCTGTTGCAATTCGGTCAGCTCCGTCGACCGAGCTGCGATCTGATTGGTTGTGGTCAGAATCAGGCCCAGGTTGTGGCGCAGCCCGCGCGTGATCGCGTCGTCCAGCGAGAGCGGCAGGGTTCCAGGAATCAAATGCTCGTCTGCAACGCTGCCCTGGTAATTATCTGTCGTGATCTGCTGCTGGCTCACCGTATTGGGAGACGGAAGCGTTTGGACGGATGGAGTGGGCGCCGCGCCCAACTGCGCCCGCAAGGCCGATGGCCAACAGAAAGCGGCCAGAACCGGCCAGTAAGCCCATAAGCGGGCCCTCGTTCCTCCGTGCACATGAACTCCAGTTCGTTTTTTCGGCACACAACCTATTGCTGCCCGCGTGTTTGGATGCGCCAGAGTTCCTGAAGATGAATTTTCTTAAGGTGGCAGGCTACGACCGGTGTCAGCCCAGGCGCGTGCGCAAGAGAGTCGGCCAGCGAGCACAGCGCCCGGCGGAACAGGTCGCCGACCTTTTCCGGAGTCCAATCCCGGGCTTGCTCCCCCCCGGCCTCCCGCAGCAGCCGTGCCGCGGCCTCATTTCCCTGCCCCAGCACCGCCCGCTGTACAAACACCGCGCGCTGCACCAACGGCAGCCGCTCAAGCCACACCCGCGCGGGCCGGTCCAGCTCGCCCTCGCCCCGCTGTCCGAGCCAGTGCTCCAGCTCGTCCGCTGTCACCCCAGCCGCTTGCAGGTCGTCGTCATGAACAC
>CAXTVG010000097.1:0-7261 GCA_964247505.1 uncultured Acidobacteriaceae bacterium | reverse complement strand
TCATCCTGCTGCAACAGGGCAAAAGCGGCGACCTGGCGAGCGCGTTCGGCGGCCAGGGTTCGCAGACCGCTTTCGGCCCGCGCGGGGCTTCCAATATCCTCTCCAAGTCCACGACCTGGTGTGCTGTGGCGTTTATGCTCACCAGCATCGGATTGACCGTGCTGATGCAGCGCGGCTCCAATACGAATCACTCCGTGCTGTCCGGCACGAAAACTACCCAGAGCACCCCGGCCAAGAAGTAGATCGCCGGAATTGCGCTGGAAGGAGGCCGAGCGGCCTCCTTTTTTGCTGCGCTCAAAGCTGCCGTGGGCTGGGGCCGTGCGTTTTCAGAAGAGCGTCGATGTTATCGGCAGTCTTGGAGCGCCATGTTTCCTCCAAGCTGATCCTCGCTTCCGGCGCGCTGCCCGTTTCCACTTCCTTGTACACATACGAGAGCACGCGGTCCTCGGGCTCGTCGGCCCAGGTATTGCCTTTGCCCTGCACCCGCGTTGAGCCCTTCAGCCAGCCGTCCGGTGTCAAATGCCATTCGGTCCACTCATTTCGAATCGCCATGCATTGATTATAAAAAGCCCGGTAGCATGAGCTATGCGTCCGTTTATCCGCGAAACCTGGCCTGTGGGCCTGCTCGGCTGCAATTGCACCTTGCTGGGCGATCCGGCGACCGGCGAGGCCATCGTCATCGACCCCGGACTTGCTGAGGGAGGGTGCCCGCTGCACCTGATGAAACGGCTCCAGGGACTCGGGCTCAAACTGCGCCAGATCGTGATTACGCACGCTCACATCGACCACGTAGGCGGCGCGCTGATCTTGAAGCAGGCGACCGGCGCACCCATTTTCATGCATGGAGCCGACCTGCCGCTTTTGGAAATGATGCCGCTGCAGGCCGGCTGGCTGGGGATTGAGCCGCCTCCGGTAGCGGCTCCTGACGAGCTGCTCAAGGACGGCTTGCGTATCGGTCTGGAGGGTCTATCGGGTGAGGTGCTGCATACGCCCGGCCACACCGAAGGCAGCGTGTGCCTCCACTTTCCGGAGCAGCGGCTGCTTTTCGCCGGAGACACCCTGTTTCACAATTCCATCGGCCGCACCGACCTGCCCGGAGGGGACAGCCGCAAGATTCTGCGGTCGATCGAAAACCGCCTGCTGCCCCTGCCGGAGTCGACCGTGGTGGTCCCTGGCCACGGCGAGGAGACGAAGCTTGGGATCGAACGGGAGCGAAACCCCTTCCTTCAACAACTGCTTTAGCCTATGCCGCTTTAGTCCTTGATGGAGAATGGGTTACACGCTAGAAAGAATCTCTTCGAGACCCTGGCTGAAAATGTGATTTTCTGGCAGAACGCTGACCACGATCCAACCTCGATCTGGGAAACCGAATGCCGATCCGGGGTGTAGCGCCACGCCGCGCTCCCTGAGCAGTCGCTCCGCCCAAGGCTCGTCGTTCATCAGCGCGGGTATGCGCAGTACCGCGTACCAGCCTCCGTCCGCATGGAGGCGGCTCACCGGAGCACCCGCGAGCAGCTGATTGGCGATCTGGAGATTGGCGGCTACGCGGTCCCGGATCGCCCTTTGCACCTCTTTCGCGGTTCTCAGCCACGCCGGCGCGGCGCTCTGAACGGGGGCGCTGACCGACAAAAACGAGTCGGCCACAATCTCCAGTCTCGCCAGGGCCTCATCGCGCGCCGCGTCAGGCCCAAACACCGCAAGCCACGAAAGCTTCATCTGCGGCAATGCGGCAATCTTGCTTAGTCCGCTCAGCACAAAGGTAAGCGCGGGGTGCGGCCCGCAAGCAAAACTCCGGGCGGGCGCCTCCCATGGATAGTCGAGAAAAACCTCGTCCACGATAAGCGCCAGCCCATGCTGCACACAGAGCGCCTCCAGCGCCGCGCGTTCCCCCGCGCTCACAAAGTGTCCGGTCGGGTTATTCGGGTGCACCAGAGCGATGGCGCGGGTGCGGGGGCCGATGCGGCGCTCCACCGCGCCCGGCTCGATCTGCCAGCCGTGCTCATAGACGAGCGGATATGGCACAAGCCACACGTCGTCGAGCGCCGCCAGGTACGCAAAGAGTGGGTACGAAGGCGTGGCGATCAGGACCTCGTCGCCGGGGTCGCAGAGCAGCCGAAACAGGAAGCTGTAAGCCTCGCTGGTGCTCGCCGTGAGGCACACGCGCGCGGGGTCCACCTCGGCGTTGTGACCGTGATAGTAGGCAGCGACCGCTTCGCGCGCCGTCCAGCGCCCAAACGGCTGCGGGTCGTACTCGATCAGCTCGCCGCCAGCCGCGCGCAGGGGTGCGAGCAAGGCTTCGGGATCCATGCCCAGCCTGCAGCGGGTCGGGTTGGAGGCGGTCAGGTCGAGCACGGGCAACCCCTGCGCGCGCCGCTCACGCACCATCCGGGCCAGCGCCGACTCTTCCCTGTCCCACCCTGTTCTATCTGAAAATTTTGGCCGCCTTGGGTCGCTCATCAGAAGAATATCTTTTCATTCCGGGCCGGTCGCGCATAATAGTGTGCATGGCCCTGGAAGCAGTAATCTTCGACTACGGCATGGTTTTAAGCACAGCGCAGGAGCCGGCCTCGCTGGCCGCCCTGAAGCAGATCACCCGGCTCGACGACCAAGCGTTTGACGAACACTACTGGCGTTACCGGCACCGCTACGACCTGGGCGAGCTGAACGGAACTGCCTTCTGGCAGGCGATTTCCCGCGACGCTTCCCTCGGGCTCAGTTCCTCCGAGATTGTCAGGTTGATCGAGCACGACGTGGTGATGTGGTCGACGCTGAACGAAACCATGCTGCGCTGGGTCGCGGCGGTGCAGGACGCGGGCTTCCGCACGGCGATTCTATCGAACATGGGCGAGGAGCTGCTGGTTTACATGCGGCAGGAGTTCGGGTGGCTGGGCCGCTTCGACCATCACACCTGGTCCTGCGAGCTGGGCATCGGCAAGCCCGACCCGGAGATCTACCGCTACACCTGCCAGAAGCTGGGGGTGCTGCCGAAAGACGCGCTGTTTCTGGACGACAAACTAGAGAACATCCGAGCGGCGGAAGTGGTGGGCATGCAGGGAATCCAATTCACAACCGCCGAGGCGCTGGAAGCGGAGCTGGAGCGGAGAGGATTTTCAACAATGCTACCCACGGTCGCCTGACAGCGACAATTAGCTTGAGAGTGAAAATGGCCGCAGTTCGCTGTCCGGGACTGTGCCCTCATGCCGCATTATTTGTTTTGGAAACGGCAGCAGCCAGTAAACCTCTGAATATAAAGGACTTCTTATTTGTTTTGAAAACATCTCGAATGAAACCATGGCTCGAACGAGCACAAGCCATTCTCCGCAGCAGTCTGAGCCCTCCGCTCCACGAAGCCAACGAGTTGGACTGGAAAGCTGCTTTATCGCCTGACAAAGCACGGCTTTCGGATCACCTTTGTGCTTTTGCAAATTACCCCGGAGGTGGGTACCTGGTGTTCGGTATTACCGACGACGGGACGCTCAAAGGGGTGGCGTCCAGCGATATCGAGTCAATCGTCAACAAGCTTGCGAATCTGGGTCGCGACGCAGTGGAGCCGATGCTGCAGCTCGACCACGAAGGAGTGATGTACGAGGGAGTCCGGCTTCTTTTTGTACATATACCTGAGGCCTTGGTAAAGCCAGTTCACCTTCGGAGCAAACCCGAAACTGAATCATTTATTCGCTCAGGGGGAACAACAAGAAAAGCAAGCCGTCAAGAAGTCGGGTCAATGATGCTGAACAGCAAGACCCTACGATGGGAAGATCTCCACTCAACTCCCCTTCTTTCCGATGAAGAGGTTCTTGACGCTCTGAATGCAAACGGAATACTTGCTTTACTCCAGAAGCAGCCAATTTTAAATCTTGCAGAGCGCCTTAAATGGATGAATGAAGCGTCGCTAATCGAACGCCATCCTTCCGGAGGAGCATACATTACCAACCTCGGTGCGATTACTGCGGCGAGGACTCTATCTACATTCAGCGAATTGACGAACAGAGCCGCGCGAGTCATCGTCTACGAGGGCCTAAACAAGGGTCAATTCAGAAAACAGGTTCAAGGGCAACTCGGCTATGCGCTTAGCTTTGCAAACCTAATCGAATTCGTGTCACGCGAGCTCCCCGCAAGTGAGGTTATCGAGCAAGCATTGCGGAAGAGAGTTCCGTTATACCCAACGCTTGCTTTACGCGAGATAATTGCTAATGCTCTGGTGCATCAGGACTTCACTGTCAGTGGCTCAGGACCGCTGATTGAAATCTACGACGACCGCGTCGAGGTGTCTAATCCGGGTAGACTTTTGCCTTCAAAGAGTCCCGAAAGGCTCATCGGCACACAACCTGAGGCGCGAAATGAAAAGCTGGCAAGAGCATTCCGCCGATACGGAATATGTGAAGAACAGGGCTCCGGCTTGATCAAGGCTGGCTTACAAGTTGAAATATACGGCCTGCCGCCGATCAGGTTTGAGCAACAAGCAAATCACTTCAAAGTGACGCTGCTTGCACCGCGCACATTTGCTCAGATGAGTCAAACAGAGAGGCTGGAGGCATGCTATCAGCACGCTGTACTTAGGTACCTTTCTAGTTCAACGATGACTAACAAATCTTTGCGTGAACGCCTCAAAATGCCTGAAAAACAGAGGTCGGCTGTATCCCTCGTTATCAAGGAAGCGTTGGACAAGCATTTGATAGCTTCATTAGATCCACAGAACAAGTCCCGAAAGTTTTCCGAGTACATCCCGTACTGGGCCGCTGTAGAGCAAAATTCCGGCTAGTATATAGATTATTTTAGCAATTCTTTTCCGCCCACTCCGGGATAGGCACTTGCTCCACAATCTCCACGCCAAACCCTTGCAGCGCCGGCACGTGCGTGCGGGTGTTTGAAAGCAGGCGAATGCGGCGGATCGCTAAATCGGACAGGATTTGGCCGCCGAGGCCCACTTGGCGCAGAATGCGGCCGTGGCGGTCTTCGTGCGTTTCCGGCCCGCGCTGATCCCTGTGCAGCAGGATCGCGCCGGGCAGGCCGGGGGCGCGGGCTTGGGCGGAGTCGATGTCGAAGCCGCGGCTGCCGTTGTGGAGGTAAATCAGCGCGCCGCGGCCGGCTTCGGCGATGGCCCGGAGGGAGCGCTCGACCGAGCCCCGGCAGTCGCAAAGGCTCGACCCGAACACCTCGCCGGGCAGGCAGTGCGAGTGCACGCGCACCAGCACCGGAGCATCTCCGTCCTCGCCCTGCGCGACTTCGCCGCGGACCAGCGCCAGGTGGCTTTCGCCCCCGTGGATTTCGCTTTCATAGGCGATCATCCGAAACTCGCCGTGGGCGGTCGGGAGCGTGGTTTCGGCGACGCGCACGATGGACCGCTCGTGCTGGAGGCGGTAGCGGATGAGCTCGGCGACGGTGAGCATCTGCAGCCCGTGTGTCCGGCAAAACTCGAGGAGGTCCGGCACGCGGGCCATCGAGCCGTCGTCGTTCATGATTTCGCAGATCACGCCCGCGGCCTGGAGCCCGGCCATGCGGGCCAGGTCAACGGAAGCCTCGGTTTGCCCGGCCCGGACCAGCACCCCGCCCTTGCGCGCCCGCAGGGGAAAAACGTGGCCGGGGCGGGCGAGATCGGCGGCGGTGGAAGCGGGATCGATCGCGACCCGGATGGTGCGAGCCCGGTCCGCGGCGGAAATCCCCGTCGTCACGCCCTCCCGCGCCTCAATGCTGATGGTGAAAGCTGTGCCGAAGCGGGAGGAGTTTTCCGCGACCTGCGGGTCGAGCCGCAGATAATCCGCGCGCTCCTCGGTCAGGGTCAGGCAGATCAACCCGCGGCCGTACTTTGCCATAAAGTTAATGGCTTCGGGGGTGACAAACTCCGCCGCGAGGGTGAGGTCGCCCTCGTTCTCGCGGTCTTCGTCGTCGACAACCACGACCATGCGCCCGGCGCGAAACTCCGCAAGCGCTTCTTCGACGGTGCAAAAGGGGCTCGGCCGCGTCATATACAGCTATTGTCGACTACAAGGCGGTGGGGGCGCCATGGCAAAAGGAAAAGCCGCCCGAAGGCGGCTCTATTTCATCAGAACCCGGTTTACAGGGTCGATTCGATCTCAAAGCCCCAGGCCTCGAGCAGCGCTTCCGGGATGTACTTCGAGTTCCGGTTCCGGCGCGCCCACTCCCGCAGGCGGGTCGAGCGCTCGTACTGGTCTGGAGTCAGCTTAAACTCCTTGACGACCTGCTCAAAGGATGTGATGGTCGGGACAACCGGCCTGATCGGTTCGGGCTTGCCCCAGTTTGGATTTCCGCGACGCTTCGCCATATGGTGCAATTCCCCCATTTATGCGTCGAAACCACCCGTTTGCAGGGGGTCGTAGAGCGGTTCCACGCGAATTATTCATATTCTACGCAAAATTTCTACATTTTTCAATAGACAACTACTTCTCCGCTTGTGTATAGAAGCCGCGCAGGTCCTCCCTCATCTGCCGCAGGGCGTCTACATTGAGGTACACCATGTGGCCGGCCGGATAGTAAGTGAAGCGCACGTTCTTTTGGAGCTCCGGCGTGAGCATCATGTGGTTCAGCTCATACTCAGTCTCAAAAAACGGAGTCGCCAAGTCGAAGCAGCCATTGGCGGAGAGCACCTGCAGCTTGGGGTTCTTGCGGATGGTGTCGGCTAAATCCCCAGCCACGTAAGGGAGCAGCTGCTCGCGTCCAGCACCGTAGCCGCCGCCCGCGGGTTTGTGGTGCCAGTCCCACTCGCCTATAGTGTTAGCGCTCAGCTTGTACTCATCGGTCGACTCGTACTTGAGCTCCCGACCAAGATAGTCGTGGATGGCCGCGACAAAGGCACCGGAGATGCCTGTATCGGACGGGTCGTAGTCCGGGTATTCGCCGGCGTTGTCGGGCTCGGTGCCCTCAAACCGCGCATCGTAGCGACCCATGACGTCGCCTTCGCCACGCAGCAGTTCGCGCCGGAACCGGGACGGGTTGATTCGCAGCTTGGCTTCCTTGATGTAGGCGATTGAAAGCCCGGTGAAGTGGTTGAGCTTCGCGGCGATTTCGTCGGCTTTGGCGGGCGGCAGCTTGTCACCTTCCGCCAGGGCTTCGGCATACTCGCCGCGCGCGAACTGGCGGGCTTGCTCCACAAACGCGGCCATGTCGGACGGCTGCTCGGGCAGCTTCTTGTGGTAAAAAGCGATAGCCGCGTAGGAAGGCAGGTAGTTGGGGTAGGAAACCTCAAGGCCCGCGCCGACCGAGGCGTTGTAGTTCAGCACCGTGCTCAGCAATGTGATCCCGT